>JBBQUP010000014.1:0-46810 GCA_038212305.1 Bacteroidales bacterium | reverse complement strand
TTACTTAATAACAAAATTGAAAAAACTAAAAACTGTTTCATTGTTAATCTCTCTCTATGTTTATTTCCGAAACAAAAATAGAGACCGAAAAACGAAGAAGGGATAAGTCAGTTTTAAATTAAGATTAACCTTATATTAAGTTGAAACATGATTAAAGTGCTGATTTAATAATACTTAGAACTAATCATGGACTTGTAATCAACCATCAGGAAACATTGAATTAACAAGTCGATAAGCTAAGGTTAACATGGGATGTTGGAACTCACTATTTTTTGTGATATCCTTTTAAATTAGCCATGAAATCGCGCTGAGATTTTACCAAATTTATGGAATAGAGAAGCACATTTTTTGTTTCAGAAAGTAAATCAAGATACAAACTACTAGCTTTTGTATTTGAACTTCCAGTTTTAATACGCTTTATTTGGAATTTTTGATATCGCTCAAGCAAATTTAAAATTGCCCTTTGCTTATTTTGAGGATCGTTGAGGATTGAAAAGCTTTGCTCTTTCTCAAGATGTATTAAGAAATTAAAATACGAAATTGTCTCATCCAAAAGTAAGCTTAACTCCTTGTATTGATCATCGTTTAAACCTTTATGATTATTTTCAACATGCAGCAAAACTGGAGCAATGAGAGAATGTAAACTTTCAGAAATCTCAGACATATAATCAAATGCTTGAACTAAGTTATAGCCAGCTTCTAACCATTGATCAGGCATTTGTTTTAAATACTCAAATAATTCTTGCTTATTCGCTCTATTAGATTTAATAAGCAGTTTCACCTTGTGAGAACTTTCGCGTAATTGACCAAGATCCTCATCCATAAAACCATGAAAAGTTAGTACCACTATTTTTAAAGTCTCTATTAATTGTTTTTTAAACTGAGTCAACCCATTATCAACCAACCATCCTACTTTAGTTTCTGCTGCGATATAACTCTCATTATCAAGAGCTTTCTTATTAATACGATGTTGTTTAAATACTTTATCCATTCGGAATATGGTAAGCATCATAATAATTAGCAGCCCAATTATGGCATATAGTTTCCCATATACAATAACGATAGTTAAAAAAAACGCTCCTATAAAAGCTAGTAATGATGCAAATAACCAAATTCCTAAAATGGTGAAAACTCCCGACAATCGATAAACAGCATTTTCACGTGTCCAAGCATTATCGCCTATTGCACTACCAACTCCAACTAAAAAAACAATAAAAGTAGTTGAAAGAGGAAGCTTAAAAAAAGTGCCTGTCATAATAATTAATGCAGCCAAAACCACATTAACCGAAGCTCTAATAGAATCAAAACTGGGATTAGCTGCATGTCTCACATTTGAAGTATAAGCAATTGGCTCATATTGTTTTGAAACACTTTTTATTAACCAGTTAGGCAATATTTTGTGAGTATTATGGATGATTTGCAAAATAATTTTCACGATTGAACGTGATAAATGCGTAGACTCAAACTGCTCTTTTCCTGCGGATTGTCGCTCTAGCATTAGTTCGGTTTCAACAACCGTTGATATTTTTCGTGAATAAAAAAGAGTTGCAATCATAACAACACTTACAACCAAAGGAATAACCAAATAATAAATTTGACTATTCATCATTGAAACATCATTACCTAAAGACCAAAAATTCCCCCAATTTACAATTCCATTATTGATTAATAGGTTTTGAATTCCTAGTAATGGGATTCCTATAAAGTTGATTAAATCGTTGGCTGCAAAAGATAATGCTAAAGCAAAAGTCCCAAATAATACTACAATCATTGGAATGTTTATACGAAACAGTGAACCTCCTAAACCAAAAACAAACAATGTAAAAGCAAAAATAGCAGTCAGCATTTCGGGCAAATGAGCTGCAAAAAACAATATAGTCTCGTTACCCTCCAATTCCTGAACAATTAAAACCTTTTTAAAAATGAAAAAGAAAATAACAGTTATTGCGATTGATCCGGCTAGAGAAAATAGCAAGCCTGATGTTTTACGACTTTTAAAGGAGAAAACTAATCGACTTATAAACTGTACTATTAAACCACTTACAAAAGCAAAAAAAACAGAAATGAAGATTCCTGCAAGAATAATAAATATTTTTTCGGTTGCTATATAATCGCCTAAATGCACCGAATCGGAATTGAATGATTGAAGCGTTCCAATGGCTAAAACTCCACCCGAAATTGAAAATACAAAAGCTGTTGTGGTAGATGTTGGCAAACCATAAACATTACACAAATGAATAATGACAATACATGTAATGATAACTGCAAAAAAAACTGCTATCATCTCCGATAATGTCAATTGCCATGTATTTACTATTTGAGACTGACCATTTGTTATCATTCCATATGAAAAGAATGACCCTAAGATTAATCCTACTGCAGCAACCCAGTAAATTATGCGTTTTTTTGTGATTTGAGCACCTATGGCTGAACGTAAAAAATTAGCGGCATCATTGCTAACACCAATAACTAAGCTAATTACAGCCAATAATATTAAAAGTCCTATGATAAAAATTATCTCCATTAAAAATACCTCTTTATCACAAATATAGGTATTGATTAAATATTAGCAACTAAAACTTAGGCTGTAATTAAACAAAACAGAGTATTCGAACGACGCGGACATACCGCCTGAAGCATTGATACTGGTCGCTTAGCCGAAGGGGTGATACGGAAGTCTTACGCGAATTCGACAATGCCGATAACTGCTTGTCGCCCCCAAAAAAAATTTGAAAGCATTAAGATAAAATGCTCATGAAATAATTGCAACATTGTTGCATGTTTTTTGTTACTTTGATGTCTCAACAAAAAAGCATGGAACAGGTCATAGAACTTCTGAAATCGAAACACCTAAGTGCCACACCATTTCGACTTGAAGTGGCTAGTATTTTATGGCAAAACAAGCAACCTATTTTTCAAAAAGAATTGGAAAAACGATTGCCTGAATCTCACGATAGAGTAACGCTATACCGCACCCTTAAACTATTCATCGAAAAAAATCTGATTCATCGAATTGCCATAGATAATTCTCAGGTTGCTTATAAACTAAACACGAACAACCAATCACCTACACCCGAACATCTTCATTTTTATTGCAACTTGTGTCATCAGGTCATTTGCATGCCCGAGTTGCCTATTACAGATGTAAAACTGCCTACTGGCTTCGAAAAATCGGAATGTCGATTTGTGATCGATGGCAAATGCAAATCTTGTAACACAACCAATTAAATTCACTCAATCTTAATAATCTATGAAACTAAAAGCTCCTCTCTTTATTATTACTATACTATTGACATCTTGTATAAACAATACATCTAACAAAACTAAACCGGCTATAAATGTAAGCATTGCTCCTCAACAATACTTTGCCAACCAACTTCTGGGTGATGGATATCAAGTAAACGTGGTTGTTCAGCCTGGCGCACCTCACGAAAGCTACGAGCCCACTGCACGCCAAATGCAAGATCTCGAAAAAGCATCCATCTATTTAATGTTATGCGAGAATGGCTTTGATCAGCCTTGGGCTAAAGCGTTAAAAGATCATTCGCCATTGATGAATGTAGTTGATTGTTCTGGAGGTATTGATTTAATTACAGAGGACGAAGCGCATTGCCATGAATCAACGCATCATCACACTTCAATCGATCCTCACATTTGGATATCACCATCCACAACATTAGTCATGGTAAATAACATGAAAGAGGCTTTAATGAAACAGTTCCCAGCTGATAGTGCAACCATCACAAAAAACTATAAAAACATTGCAATTGAAATTAATGAACTCGATAACTCCTATAAAACCGCTTTAGCGCCGTTTGCAGGTAAAAAATTCATGATCTATCATCCCATATTATCGTATATGGCACGAGATTACGGACTAACTCAGCTATCCATCGAAAACGAAGGCAAGGAACCATCGGTTGCTCAAATCAAGGAACTTATTGACACAGCCAAAGCCAATAACATTAAAATTATCTTTATACAAAAGGAGTTTGATACGGCTAATGCCAAATTAATTGCTACCGAAACGGGTGCAAGAGTGGTGCCTATTAATCCAAACGGTTACGATTGGCCATATGAAACTAGCCTCATTTTATCGCATCTAACCAAAGCCTTTCAAGAACAATGAATCCACTTATAAAACTGACTGATATTGAGGCTGGGTACGACGATCAACTCATCCTCAGAAATGTGAATTTAGAAGTTCATGCGGGCGATTTTGTGGGTGTAATTGGCCCAAATGGTGGTGGAAAAACAACCCTGCTTCGTATTATGCTTGGACTAATTCAACCACTCAAAGGAACTGTTACATACCCTGGTTTAACCAATGGTATTAAATCGATTGGCTATCTACCTCAAAGTAATCTTTTAGATGCACGGTTTCCAATAAGAGTAACGGATGTAGTGTTATCAGGCCTAACCGGATCGCGCCCTATTTTTGGAAGAATTAGCAAGGCCGACAAGCAAAAAGCTGATGAATTGCTTGATATGGTAGGTTTAAAAACCTATGCGAACCAACTTTTGGGTGAACTATCGGGCGGACAAAAACAACGAGCCTTGCTTTGTAGAGCCATTATTAACGATCCACAACTGCTTTTTTTGGATGAACCCAATACTTATGTTGATAAGACATTCGAAGGCGAACTTTACCAACTATTGGCTGATATGAATAAGCACATGGCCATTGTATTGGTTTCGCATGATATTGGCACGATATCGTCGGTTGTTAAAACATTAGCTTGTGTTAATGGCAGCTTGCATTACCACTCATCGAACAAAGTTACCGATGATTTATTAAAAATATACAACTGTCCAGTTGAACTCATTACCCATGGCACAGTGCCTCACCGTGTATTAAAACAACACTCGTAAATTATGCAAACATTTATTGATTTATTGAGCTATCAATTTTTTCAAAATGCTTTGGCAGCGGCTTTTGTGGCCAGCATCCTTTCAGGATTTATTGGCACTTACATTGTATCGCGCCGAATGGTTTTTGTGACCGATGGCATAACTCACAGCTCGTTTGGAGGGTTGGGCATTGCCTACTTTTTTGGCTTAAATCCATTTTTAGGAGCCGTTTTATTTGGTGTTGGAACGGCATTGGGCATTGAGTGGATGAGCCGAAAGGGAAATATCCGCGAAGACAGTGCTATTGCCATTCTTTGGGCAGTGGGCATGGCCACTGGTATTGTGTTTGTGTTTCTAACACCCAGCTATACACCTAATTTAATGAGCTTTTTGTTTGGAAATATTTTAAATGTGACTAAGCTTGACATCGTTATCCTAAGCTCGCTAGCCATTGCAGTGGCAAGCTTTTTCATGCTTTTTTACCGAGTGGTTCTACTCACTGCTCACGACCCTGAATTTGCCAGTGCATCAGGTGTTCCTGTTAATGCTTTCCGTTATGTTTTAATGATTCTCATTGCATTAACAGTGGTATTTAGCATTAAAATTGCAGGAATCATTTTGGTTATGTCCATTTTTACCATTCCTCAAATAATTGCTAGTGTTTTCACACGCAACTTTGGAACCATCATACCTCTATCGATGCTTTTTGCATTTTTGGGTTTAACAGGAGGATTAATCGCTTCCTATTTTGCCGATTTCCCTAGCGGAGCATCCATAATTTTAGCATTGGTGGTTTTATGGGGATTACTAAAAGGATTTACTTGGATGATACGTTGGAGAAAACAACCCGCTAAAACTTGAGAAATGTTACCACCCATATTTTTCGAACAGTCACTTAAAACAACTTTTATCACAAAGCTTGAGTATGATGGTTTGAAATCGCACGAAATCCTCTACTATCAAGAATTCACTTCGGATTTTGGAAAATACATTGCTCTTTTCGACAAAAATGGGTTTGTTTACTGGTTAAGTTTTGGAAGTGATTTAAATGATGAATTACCAATAATTAAAACCTTTTGGCAACACAATTCCATACAGCCCAAATCAACCTCATCAAGCATGTCTTTTACAGGATTAGTTCTCAAAGGAACACCATTTCAACAATTAGTGTGGAAAGAACTACTGAAAACAAGCAAGGGAGAATCACTTACATACAAAAAAATTGCTGAAGCAATCCACTTCCCCAATGCATCGCAAGCCGTTGGAAATGCTGTTGGCTCTAATTCAATTGCAGTGTTAGTGCCATGCCATAGAGCGATGGCTCGAAACAGAAAAATCACCAAGTTTCGTTGGGGTAAAGAGCTTAAAGTTAAGCTTCTGACATATGAGCGAGAAAATACTCACCTAAAACCAAATCAACAGCAGTTGTTATTTTAATGTTCTCGCGATTGCCATCAATCAAATTAATGGCATGCCCTGATGTTTCAAACACGGTTGCATCGTCGGTAAATGTAGGCACGTAATCAACATTATAACTCAGCTTAAAAGCTTTGGCATTAAAAACCTGAGGGGTTTGTATTAATCGATAATTCGACCGATCAACCACCTTACTTTCGCCATTAACGACTTCTCGAATCGATTCAACTGGAGAGATAACAGGAATGGCGTTACCTTTTTCAGCAGCAGTTTGAAAACAGCTCTGCAATGTTTGTTTCGACACAAATGGCCGAACCCCGTCATGCACCGCAATTAAGCCTTCGTTTGATGTGTATACTAATCCGTTTTTCACACTCTCAAAACGAGTATCTCCACCCGAAACCACCATTATTGGCACATTAAATTCATGCGTCTCACAGAGCTCAAACCAATAAATCTGCTGGTTTTCGGGCAAAACCAGTATAATCAAAGCATTATTATCAAACGCATAAAACGCATTGATGGTGTGCATCAAAACAGGTAGTGATCCGATTTCAAGAAATTGCTTAGGGATATCGCTACCCATGCGCAAACCACTTCCTCCGGCAACAATAATTATTTGATTTAGCATATGATGGAAATTTTAACTCTGAAGTTACTAGGTACTTCTTTGGAAATAATGTCGTATTATATTAAGCTAATTGATTCATTAAAAGCAAAAACGGAAAACAATAAATAGGTCTTAGACCTTTTATTTCAATTTGTTTTTAAATTTACACTAAAATAAGTGAGAAAATGGTTGATACACAAATTTTACAGTTCCTAACTCAATTGTCGGTCAATAACGACAAAGAGTGGTTTGCCACTAATAAAGAGAATTACCTAAAAGCGAAAAAGAGTTTCGATGAAACTACAGGTCAATTTATTACGCTTATTGCAGGTATCGACCCATCGATTGGCCAACCCGAGGTAAAGGATTGCACGTTTCGTATTTATCGCGACACCCGATTTTCGCACAATAAAGAACCCTACAAAACCAACATGGGTTGCTATGTTACGCGAGGTGGCAAAAAAAGTCCGTTTGCAGGCTACTACCTTCACCTCGAACCGGAGAAAAGCTTTGCTGCCGGCGGTGTTTACATGCCTGAGAGCAACATTCTTTCGGCAGTTCGTACTGAGATTTTAAACTTTATCGATGAGTTCAAAACCATCATCGAAAACTCAACTTTTAAAAACACTTTTGGCGAAATTGATGGTGCCAAATTAAAATCTGCTCCTAAAGGATTCGATAAAAACCTCGAATTTATCGAATTGCTAAAATTCAAATCCTACACAGTGGCTCATCACCTTTCCGATCAAGAGTTAACCTCATCAGACTTACCCAATAAATTAAATTCCATTTTCTCAGCCATGAAACCTTTCAATCAATTTATAAATAGGGCTATTGAGGAAATTCTATAATCAACATCACCCATGTTCGTAAAGTTTCAAAATAAATATCGTATCCCGTCGGCACGTTGGCAAAAGTGGGATTACAGTTGGGTAGGTGCGTATTTTATAACCATTTGCACCAAAAACCATAACCGCAATTTTGGCAACATTATCAATGGTGAAATGCTATTGTTAGGGACAGGAATATTGGCCGATGTGTTTTGGCATGAAATAAAAAACCATGCAAAAAACGTTGAATTGGGCGAATTTGTGGTAATGCCTAATCATGTGCATGGAATATTGGTATTGAATGGGAATGATAACGACGATAACGTGGGCGATAATATGGGCGATAACGTACAGACAGGGTATGCCCTGTCTGTAAAACAACAACAACAACCCAATACGCCCTCCATTGGGCAACAACGATTTCAAAATATTGGTAACAATTCGGTATCGGCAATTATTGGTTCGTACAAATCGGCGGTAACAAAACACGCGCACCGTTTGGGAATGCAATTTGTATGGCAGGAACGGTTTCACGACCATGTTATTCGCAATACCGAGGAATTTCAACGCATTTCCGAATACATCAAAAACAATCCTCGCAATTGGGAATCAGATAAATTTCACAAAAAATAAATCATGCCCTTTTGTACAGACAGGGCATGATTTATTTGTACAGACAGGGCATGCCCTGTCTCTAACCCAAAATCATCTCTTTCAACATCAAATACGACTGCGTGAAATAAACACCATTTTGCGATTCGCGCAAATCAAACCCAAAGGCTCGCTTGCTCACAGTTATAATCGGCGGAGCCTGAATTCGCTTAAAAATACTTAATTTATATAGTCGCCATTTATGTTCTAAATCGGCAATAAACGAAGCTGCATTTGTAAAATGAGTCTCAATAACTGATTGTTCGCAATGAATAACCTTCGCCAATGTTCCATTCAGGTAATACGTTAGTAAATCTTCAGGATCGAGACGAAACTCAACAAATGCTTTCACCAGTTTATCGTGATAGCCATAAATAATTGGATCACCTTTGCCTTCATCCACATTCTGGTCGGCACTTAATTCCGCTGATGCAGGAATTTCAAAAATCGCAGATGATATGATTTCACGACACTTAATCGAGTTGTAATAACGCGCCAACTCATACACTTCGAGTTTATACAAGTCAGCAATTGGAGCCAAAGCACCATTCACATCGCCATACAACGTTGCATAACCAAAAGCTGTTTCGGTTTTATTGCCGTTATTTACAAAAACGGCTCCTAAAGCCGATGCTACGCCGGCAATAATGCGCGAACCTCTATCGCGCGCCTGAATGTTTCCTTTATTCAAGCCCGACAACCGAATAGGCGTCATCTGTTTTGAATCATTCAATCGCTCAAATGTTGCCGATTCTATTTCACTGATGGTATTTTGATAACTGTTTTGAATCGGAATAACTGTGTAATGAATCCCTAAAATCTGAGCCAATGATTTAGCAGCATTTTGCGTAGTAGCCGAGTTAAACTGCGAAGGCATATTAATAGCATAAATATTTTCAGCGCCCAATGCCTCAGTTAACAAACAAACACTTAATGCCGAATCAATACCACCACTCAACCCTATTACAACTTTTTTTGATGCGAACCTTGAAAAAAAGTGCTGAATGCCATAAACTAGTGCTGCAAACAACTCTTGAACATCACGCTCGTGACTCAAAACAGACTTTTCAACTACTGCTTCGTTGGATTCCCATAAGGTTGATTTTAAAATTTCCTCGGTATAATCACGAGCCACTTTATGCAAAGTTCCATTGGGATTGTATATGGATGAATTTCCATCGAAAACAAAAATATTTTTACCATTATTTTGAATTCCCACATTGTTGGCATAAACAAAATAAACGGGATGTTTTTTCATACGATCGCGAACCACTGCATGGCGTTTGTTATTCTTACGCCAAGTCCAAGGCGAACATGATAAATTTATGATCACATCTGCATCCTGCTCTAATAAAATATCAATTGGATTTAAAGTATAATCGTCACTCCACATGTCCTCACACAAAATAATACCTAACTTTTTTGTGGTGTTCGCAATAGATAATTCGATAGGTTTTATAAGGTCTTCGACATTCAGCAATGCATCCTGAGCCTCTTTGCGTAGCGAGTAAAAATGACGCTCATCATCAAACTCGCGATATTTAGGCATTAAGGTTTTATGAATTCGACCTAACCCAACATACTCACCGTTTTGTGCAATAAAAGCTGCATTATACTTGCGAATACGACCATCTTCGCTTCGCAACGATGCATCAATATCAATATTACCCCAAATGGCAATAATATTCTGAGTTGCTTTTTTTATCTCATCATTAAAAAGATAGCAATCCTTTACAAAAGCAAGGTTTTCCCATTCATCGCCTAAGAGATATCCAGGCACAGCTAATTCGGGAAACACAATTATATCATCCCCAGCCTCGATGGATTTATAAATTTCGCTGATAATTTTTTTTGCATTCAAATCCGGTCGTCCCGGTTCCACATACATTTGAGCAACTGCTATTTTAATACCCGACATTGCTTTTCAATAATAGTTGATATAAACCGTACCTTATTGCAAAACTATATAATTCATCGGTTAATTCTTTGCTTTTTTATATACTTGTGAAAATATCAACTCGCTAAACCTTATTTTCAAACTTACTGATTGCATTGTTTTTTAGCAAAAAAATTTGAATCCCTAAAAACACAACCAAATCCAAAGGACAAAAAAACTAAAATGATTAACTTCGACCTTGTTAATTTTACATAAACGAAAGAATTCACTATCACAATTATTTACAATTGTTCAAATGAAACATACCATAAACCTATTTTTATTAATATTTGCAATTGTTCAGGTTGGCTTAGCTCAAACCTCTTTCACTCCTTATACCGAATTGGGTGCCCGATTTGGTGTATTATCGAGTGGAAATTATTTTGTTGGCGAAACAAAAGCAACTCCTTTTATAGGCACCAGCATGGGATTTAGAGTTTTGTATCAAGAGGAGAAACACTTTGGTATTTTAACTGAAATAAACTACAACCAGCTCTCTCTTAGCAATCAAGATGGCAATTTTGCTATTGACTATATTCAAGTTCCTTTTCTATCGCATTTAAATTTCCCTATTAAAAATCTTTCACTTTCAGTAAACTTTGGTCCATATGGCATTTTTCTTTTAACAAAAGACCCATCGATTTATTTACAGCGCAATTTTTTATATGGTTTAATGGGTGGATTTGCTGTAAACTATTCCATTAAGCACTTTGTAGTTAGTGCCGAAAGTCGTTATTACTTTAACTTGCCAAGTAACAATTTAGATGATGAAACCATGCGAAACAAATGGCCCGAAATAAGCATTTCACTGAGCTATCGAATAAATTCAAAGTCTAAATCCACCAGATAAAAACCTTAACCCAACTACAATATTTCGCCATTATTTTGATCTTCGTTTATAATAGATTAGAATTTCGAATGAATGGCCTATCATTTAATTTTAAAGAATTGTAAATTTATTGCACATTAAGATTAAACCTTCTATTACTTTTATCGTCCAAGAATCAGTATTTGAGCTCAAACAATTACTGATTAAACACACTCGTATGAAAGCAAAATTATATACACTGATCATTTTCTTAGCAATAACGCTTGCCTCATTTGCTCAAGAGAAAAACCATCCCCAAAAAGTTGATATCAAAACAATTGATATCAGAGGGAATAGCCGAAATTACAAAACGGTTATGCGCGATAATCTTCGTCAGAAAAAAACAATTGTTCGAAAAAAGACCATTCTGGAACAGCGCAAATCGGTTCGGAAACCCGAAATACGTAAAGAAGTGATTAAGCGATCACCCATTAATGCTGACCAGATGAAACGGCGTCAACAATTAATGCAACGCAAGAAAATGGCTCGATAATTGAATCTTTTTGATTTAGATTTTTAAAGAATGAACCATGCTAATTAAGCGTTAATAACTGCAAACAGTTCTCTCAAAACATTTTCTCATGAAGTCGAAATCTATTACTATACTTTTTTTGATTTTCTCTCTTTTGGTATTTAGTCAGCAAAAAACGTCTGACTTAATTGCCACAGGCAAAAAACAACAAGCAAAAGGTGAATTTAAATCAGCCATAAAATCCTTTTCTCAAGCAATCGCAGCGAGTCCAAACGAATCAGAAGCTTATTATTATCGCGGCAATGCCTATTTCGATTTAAATAAATTTGATGATGCCATTGCTGATTATTCGAAATGCTACTCGCTAAATCCTGAAAATTTAGATGCCATTTTTAACAGAGGAAATACTTGGTACGAAAAGGCAAACTATACAAAAGCCATCGAGGATTTAACTACAATACTCGGCAAAAAGCCAAAATATGCCGATGCCTTTTTCTTAAGAGGGAATTCATATTATGCAATCAATAAGTTCGACAAAGCATTAAACGATTTAAATAGTGGTTTATTATTAGATCAAAAAAATGCTGATGGCTATTATGATAGAGCTAATACATTTTTTAAACTCAATAAGTTCGAAGATGCGCTAGTTAACTTTGATAAAGCCATAGAATTAGATGCCACTGATTACAATTATTTTTTTAATAGAGCCATCACAAAATTCAATTTAGATGCCAATGCCGACGGATGTAGCGACTTGCGCAAGGCAGAGGAATTGGGAGATGCGGATGCCAATTACTACATCATGGAGTTGTGCGGTTCGTCATCTATCAATTAAGTAACTCAAGCCTCCTGAGAAATACCAAACTAAGTTATTATTAGCATACGATGGCTGATTTTGAGGCAAATAAACCGATACTGATGATGAGAGTGTCCATGAACCCAGCATGTAATTCATTGGCAGCGTAACTCCCAGCGAGCCTAACGTGAATGATTTATTAGACTGGAAAATATCCCAAACAATTTGATTGGATGGAAGCTTTGTAAGATCGCGTTGAAATGTGGGTTTTAGAGCTAACAAAACACGTAAATCTCTTTCTGTTTTACCAAAAGGAGCAGTTTTTATATCAACCAACATATCACTAATCGTGGTGGTAGGATTCTCTGAGGCATAAGGATATAAATACCAATACGTTTTTACTAATGAGGTATTGTAATAATCAATATCACTAAAAAAGAGAGAGAAAGAAGGCTCAAAAGTTAAGACATCTTTTTTTGATAGTACTTTTGACAATACTATTTGCGCACCTGTTTGTAGCGACAAATAAAACTCGTTGTATTCCCCCCAAGAATATCCGGCACTGGCATCGGTTTGCCACCAATTTACCTGCGATGATAAAGTAACATCCGACATATTGGCTAATCCACTTTGTAACGTTTGAGTTGCTCCAGGATAAAAATAATGCGAGTACGAAACGGAGGACAACAACCATTTAGTCAGCGGCAATGAATAACCAACACTTAATCCAAACTCGCGAGTCGATTTAGTGAACGATGAATCTGAATTCCAAATAGTAGAACCCACCACTGAAAAATCGAAATTATACTTTGAGAAGTAGGCAACATATCCCGAGAAAGAAGGTTGTGAAACCAATTCGTTCACCTGTCCATTAACCGGTGAGTTTGTACTAAAATCGGTTCCAAATAACCACGAAGATTTTATAGGTATTGTATCTTCAACAGACTGACTATTTGCAACAGTTAGCACTGAAAACAAAATTAAAACCATCATACCGAACTCCCAACGACTGATCATAACTCAACTAAAAAACATGTAACCTATAAATATAGCTGCAACAACACCAGCTAAGTCGGCAATAATTCCAGCAGTTAGTGCATAACGAGTATTTTTTATTGATACCGAACCAAAATAAACAGCCAAAATATAAAAAGTCGTATCAGTTGCTCCCTGAAAGGTACAAGCCATGCGCCCAACAAACGAATCCACACCGCTTGATTTCATAGCATCAATCATCAATCCTCTTGCACCGCCACCGCTTAACGGTTTCATGAGTGCTGTTGGTAATGCGCCAATAAAATCGGTATTAAACCCCATCGCTCCAACCAAATATTCAATTCCTTTAATCATGTAATCCATCGCTCCAGAAGCTCGAAAAACGCCTATGGCAACCAATATGGCAACCAAATAGGGAATAATTTTAATAGCAATCCCAAACCCCTCTTTCGCTCCATCGATAAACGCATCATACACATTTATTTTTTTTCGAACACCCATGCCAATAAAAGCAATAATTATTGAGAAGAGCAGCATATTTGAAGAGAGCATTGAAATGGTATTCAGCTCATCTTTAGGTAATGATGACATCCAGTATATTAAACCCCCAACAAAAAGGGTAAAACCTCCTAGCCAGGATAAGATAACTTTTTCGAACAAATTAATGCGCTGATAAATGGCTACGGTGATTAACCCAACCAGCGTTGCAAAAAAAGTTGCTAATAAAATAGGTAAAAACACATCGGCAGGATTGGCTGCTCCTAACTGCGCTCGATATACCATAATACTTACTGGAACCAACGTAAGCCCAGAAGTGTTTAAAACCAAAAACATGATCATGGGATTGCTGGCTATATCCTTATTTGGGTTTACCTCTTGCATCTCCTTCATGGCTTTAAGCCCCATGGGAGTGGCTGCATTATCGAGCCCAAGCATGTTTGCCGACAAGTTTAAAAGGATGCTTCCGAAAGCAGGATGATCTTTGGGTAAATCGGGAAACAAACGACTAAAAAATGGGCCAGTTATGCGCGATAAAACCCCAACCATACCACCCAGTTCGCCAATACGCATAACTCCCATCCACAAACACAAAACACCAGTTAATCCCAACGAAATATCAAATCCTGTTTTGGAATATTCGAACGTAGAGGCCATTATTTGATTAAACACTTGGGTGTCGCCCAACAACAGCAATTTAAGTATTGCCACCACAAAAGCAATGAAAAAAAATGCAATCCAAACAATGTTTAATGCCATACTGTTTTTTTTTAGAGAATGGGAAGAAGAGAGAAAGAGAGGAAGATTTTTAGACTGATAGATTAGAAGCAAGCAGTTGCCATCAAATCCATCTGTCTCTTTATCTTTTTATCTTCCTATCTTTTTCTCTCTTTATCTTCTTATTTATTCCTTTGGAGTCCAAATCTTCAAATTATCTATTTTAATCTCCGAGCCATATGAGCCAATACCAAATATACCGCCCAAATTAGTATCTGCCGTTGTTTCTAAAACCAACTGATCATCAACAAAAAGTTGAGTTTTGCCAACCGATTTGAGTCTCACAAACTGAATCTTCTGCCATTTCTCGTAATTCCAAATCATACCGCTATTTAAAGCAGTCCCAGTTTTGGTTACTTTACCATTAACTACGGTAAAAAAATTGTGCGATGTTTTTGAAATTACCGAAGCTGCCTGAACATACTGATAATTCAAGCTATCGACATAATTAAAAATTAAACAAACATCGCGCATCGAAAAATCTTGTCCTTTTTGTAAAAAATTAAATTCAACCACGCAATCGTTTAACTCTAATCCCTTAACAAATGCCATCTCTGCTATTGACTTTGGATCATCACCCACATCTATTTGCTTGCATTTCAGAGCTTTGCCTGATTTGCCATTTTCAACCAACATCCAGTTCTGAGGATGAGAAAAATCAAACAACTTAATTGATTTACCAGAGAATCCCTCTGAAAAAACAATCTTCATATCTTTGGTAAAATCATCAATGTTTTGTGCTTTTATTCCAACGCTTAAGCAGATGCTTAAAATGATAACTAAACTTGTGAAACGCATATTATATAGCCTATTAGGGTTTTATTTGTAAATATAAGAAATGATTCGTGAGTTTTATTCCTTAAGGTTTATTTGAATGACCTGAAATCATTTCTCGTTGGTTAGGATACGTATTAGGTGGTGTACCAAACTCCTTGCAAGTCCAATCATCGACTTTCACTTCCCATACTTTAACATTTTTAATTGCAGGATCGGAGTAAGCAAATGTTTTTTTGGTGTACTGACCCATTAAAATATCAAACACGTTTCGTTTTTCATCCCTATCCTCAACAAATCGAACCACACCATTCACAACAATGCTTTTCCCTCTCATTCGAAAACTACAAGCCACCTCAGGATGTTGAGCAACCAACTCACTGGGAGGACAAAATGTAATACAAATATTAGGATTGCGATTAAGGGCATCAATTATTTTACCAGCAGGGGCTGAGTGCAAATAAATGGTTTTATTGTGATACCCAAAATTCATGGGCAAAACATATGGCAGATTATTTGCGTCGACCACACCAATGAAGCAAACACTGCACTGCCGAATAGTGGCTTCGATAACGTCGATTTCGTGATGATAAAGGGTATGCATATTTGTTATTTTACAATTGTTCTATTTCCTAAGAGTTTCGAAATCTCGCCTTTCATTTGATTGTAGGCAAGAATCTCAGTCATTAATTTCTCCACTTGGGCTTGATCGTTATAAACAAGCGGATCGCGCAGCAGCTTATGTTTGGTATCAATTAGCGAAAGTATTTTTTTATTTTTCAACTCCAAAACAACCCGCGGTACCAATTCAAATAATAGCGAGGCTTCATCTTTAACCGTTGATCGTTTTTGATGAATCTTACTCAACACATATGGCGAACTAATTAAATCAGTAGCCATCTGAGCCACAGCCATATCGGGATTATTTATAAAAAACTGTTCCCCTTGAAACACACCGCTTTTATGAGCTGTCTCAAACTCATCTAACATTCGATTATAGGTAGTATTTATACTTTTCAAATCGTCTTGTCGAAGTTCCATTAAAATATATTCACCCACCGAAACCACTTCGCTCTCATGCGTTGCATCCAAAAGCGGATAATTGCCATATTTCACCAAAAAGCATAGCACCTCACGCTCTTCCAATTCAAACGGATTATCGGTTAATGCAGCTGCACTAATGGCTTGAGGCGTAGGAATATCCGATTGTTGCGGATAGGTACGGCGTTGCCCTGCTTGTTCTACCTTTTTTTGATTGAGCTTACCCAATTCGGAATACAAAACGGGTTCATCAACATTCATTAGCTGACTGCACTCTTTAACATACACGGCACGCGTAATGGGACCGGGTATTTGCGAGATGCTCCGCACGATATCCTGAATAAGGGTTGCTTTTTTAATTGGATCGTTTTTGGCATCTTCGAGCAACAAACCAGTTTTAAACTTAATAAAATCGGTTTCGTTTTTTTTGATGTAGTCAAATAGCTCTTCCGAGGTTTTTTGTTTCGAGAATGAATCGGGGTCGTGACCATCGGGTAACAATAATACCTTCACGTTCATACCCTCTTCTAAAACCAAGTCAATTCCTCGAATAGAGGCCTTTATTCCAGCTGGATCGCCATCGTAAATAATGGTGATATTGGGGGTAAAACGAGCAATCAATCGAATTTGATCTTGAGTTAAAGCTGTTCCCGACGAGGCCACCACATTGGTAATTCCAGCCTGATGCATGGCAATCACATCGGTATATCCCTCAACCAAAAAACATTTCTCAGTCTTCACCATCTCTTGTCTGGCCTGATAAATGCCATACAAAATTCGACTTTTGTGATAGATTTCCGATTCGGGCGAGTTGAGATATTTGGCCGTTTTAGCATCGGTTTTAAGTATTCGTCCACCAAATGCAATGGGCTTGCCCGTTAAATTATGAATGGGGAAAATCACGCGACCACGAAACCTATCGCCTTTAAAATCGTCGCGAATAATCGACAATCCAGACTTATCGAGATACTCCTCTTTATAACTATTCTTGAGAGCTTCTTTTGTAAATGCATCACGCAATTCGGGCGAATACCCTAGTTGAAACTTACGAATCATATCGTCGCGAATACCACGCTGGCGAAAATAAGATAACCCAACCGATTGTCCTTCATCGGTATTAAACAACTGATGTTCGAAAAACCGCTGAGCAAATGAGGTAACCACCATCATGCTTTCGCGATCGTTCTTCATCTGTTCCTGCTCGGGCGAAACAATGGTTTCCTCAACAGGAATATGGAATTTTTTACCAAGGTATTTAATGGCCTCAACAAAGGTTATTTGCTCGTGCTCCATTAAAAAATGAACCGCATTACCGCCTTTACTACAGCCAAAACATTTAAAAATACCTTTGTGCGGCGATACAATGAACGAGGGCGTTTTTTCGTTATGAAAAGGGCAGTTACCTAAATAATTGGTTCCACGCTTTTTAAGCGAAACAAACTCCGAAACAACTTCTAAGATCTGTCCCTGAGCCGTTTCCATTACCCTATCTATGGTTCCCGGATCGATCATTTATTTTTATTGAACCACAAATATAAAAATAACCATCGGCATGACTGAATTAAATTCATTTTTTATAATTTGGGATTTTAAATAGTCTTTACAAGAAAACTCCAAATACAGCTTTATTCTCATTTTGAAAACAGCTATTCATAAAAGTGAACTCCTTGATTTTCAAAACTTCGAAACATGTCTTTGAAGCCTTCTTGTCAAAGACAGCGAAAAAGTGTAGTTTTCTTGCAGACACTAAATAGTAAGGGTTACATACTTCAAATTAATAAATAAAAAAATGGTCAGAAAACTAGTCGTACTTACCGGAGCAGGCATTAGTGCCGAAAGTGGAATCCCTACTTTTCGCGACATGGGAGGTTTATGGGAAAATTACGACATTATGGAAGTAGCCTCGCCCCAAGCATGGGAAGCGAATCCTGCATTTGTGCAAAAATTCTACAACGAACGACGACGAAAGCTCTACCAGGTTGAACCTAACTCTGCACACTTTGCATTAGCCGAATTAGAGAAGCAGTTTGATGTTCAAATAATTACTCAAAATATCGACGATTTGCACGAACGTGCAGGAAGCACCAAGGTTTTACATCTGCACGGCGAACTAAAAAAATCGCGAAGCACTGCTAACGAATCATTAATTTACGACATAAAAGGCACAGAACTAAATATGGGTGATTTGTGTGAAAAGGGATCGCAACTCAGGCCACACATTGTATGGTTTGGAGAGGAGGTTCCAGCTATTGCACAAGCAGCAGTAATGGCCGAACACGCAGATATTTTTGTTGTAGTTGGCACATCGTTAAATGTTTATCCCGCAGCAGGATTGCTAAATTACGTGCCTCGAAATGCTCCCCTCTTTTTGGTTGATCCTGCCATCTCGAATTTATTTAGCGCACACAAAATCCATCACATTAAAGAAAAAGCCACTGTGGGCATGGCGGTTTTATCAAAACAACTAATTTAAAGAACCTAAATTTTAGCAAAAGCCAAACTAACAATACTAACAGCTGAGTCAGGCTCTTTTAATAACGCCAGTGCGCAAGCTTCGACGGTTGATCCAGTGGTAATAACATCATCAACCAATAAATAATGATTTGCTTTTGAACCCGCATCTAAATGATGGGCAAAAATTCCATCCATATTTTTATGTCGCTCCCATCGGCTTTTTTTAGTTTGAGAGAAAGAGTCCACAAACCGAAATAGAATGTCATTGTTTACAGGAATTCCAAGCGATTCACTTAATCCTTGAGCAATATAAAAACTTTGATTATAACCTCTTTTACGGAATTTTTTAGGATGCAAAGGAACAGGTACAATAGCAGTAAACAGCTTCGTGTCAATTTTAGCCTTGAGATTTTCTCCCAATATTATACCAGCTTCAATTCCCAATTGAGTATTACCTCGATATTTAATATCATGAATAATTTTTGCAGCCAGTTCGCCTTTCCTATAATACCACAATGAAATAGCTGCATCTAAATTCACTCGCCCCCAAAAAACTGGTTCTACCTCGTTCTCTCCCCCCATCCACCAACTCAGTTTAGGCATTGCAGACAAACACGAAGGGCAAATGCAAGAATGATTAAATGGCAAAGGAATTTTACATCCTATACAAACATGGGGATATAGAATGTGCGACATTCCTTTGAATATATTTTGAAAGAATGAAAAACTCATCACTTAACAATTACTTAAATCATTATTAAAAACTACTTAACCTAGACTTAACATTGCAGCCGTACTTTTGAAGCATCTAAAATTAAACAAATACTAACAAAGAAAGTTATGAAAACAAAAATATTAATGACGATAGCCTTAGGATTAATTACCCTATTTAATACCTACGCTGAATCTCCAGCAAAAATCGAAAATTCAAACAACTCACTAACCGGGACTATTATTGATTCAAAAACAGGTGAATTTTTAGCTGGAGTTGAGGTAATGATAGAAGGTAGCGACTTAAAAACATATACCGATTTCGAAGGCAAATTTTCATTTGATACTTTAAAATCAGGTGAATATAAAATCAAAACCAACTATTTATCGTATGATATGGTTGAAAGCAGATCGATAAAAATTAACACGAACGAGATGCATGCTTTGAATATTGAACTTCAAGCAACAAATTCAAATAAACTTATTGAATCTAAAAACCCATCTCCTGTATTAATGGTTGCTCGTTAAGCAAAATATCACCATTATTATAACATATAAAAAGATAGCCGCACCAAATTTGCGGCTATCTTTTTATAAAAAAACACAACCATTTTTATTGAAAAAACAGTAAAAATTTGTATTTTAAGTACGGAAATTTTAAAAATCTTAATTCAGAAATGAAGACACTATCAATCATACTAGTTATTTTTTCATTCTCCACAGTAGTTTCAGCTCAACTCATTCAAAAAGAAGACGGTAAGCTCTATAATCAAACAGGCAACTTATATTCAGGCACTTACATCGAATATTATCCTTCGGGAAATAAACGTATTGAAATGAGTATAACAGATGGCCAAAAAAATGGTAAAACATGTTTATACTTCGATAATCTTAAAACAAAAGAAGTAAGGTCTTTTAGTTTTGACTTGATGGATGGCGTTTGGGAAACCTTCAATGAAAATGGAATAAAAATTGGTGAAGCCGGATATAAAAACGGAATAAAACATGGCAGATGGCTAGTTTGGGACGATAATGGTGTATTACGTTACGAAATGGAATATGCCAATGGAGAAAAAACCGGACTATGGAGTATTTGGGATACTGAAGGTAAATTAGTTCAGCAAAAATCTTATTCGACAATTAAAATCGAAAATCCGAAACAGTAAGACCTATTTGAAAAAATTCTAAATTAAAATCTGTCAAAGCATTAGATATTAATTTTCATTAACTTTACTTCTCTATTTAATTACATTTATTACAGAGAAATAAACGACTATTGAAATTAATATTGCGATGGAACGACGAGATTTTTTTTTCAAAGGGATAGGAATAGGATTGTTAGCAGGAGCAGCACCCTATTTCGGAGGTTTGAGCAATGTTTTAGGATCACCTTCAAGCGCAAACTCACAATTAGCTGCTGTAAGAGGCGGTGAAGCTGATGCTATGTTTGACAAAGCAATAGAAGCATTAGGTGGTATAGATAAATTTGTAAAAAAAGGCCAAACCGTACTTGTTAAACCCAATATCGGATGGGATGCAGCCCCCGAAAGAGCAGCAAACACCAATCCCCAATTAGTAGGACGAATTGTCAAGCGCTGCATGGAAGCTGGTGCAAAAGAGGTTTTTGTTTTCGATAACACTTGTAATAAATGGGATAGATGTTACGAAAACAGTCAGATAGAGAAATACGTTAAGGAAAATGGTGGTACAATGGTTCCCGGAAACCAAGAATCGTATTACAAAGAAGTCTCCATTCCAAATGGTAAAATTCTTAAAACAGCCAAGGTTCACCATCTTGTATTGGATTGCGATGTTTTTATTAATGTACCAATATTAAAACATCATGGCTCAACAAAAATATCCCTTGCCATGAAAAACCTGATGGGAGTTGTTTGGGATCGAAAATTCTATCATGCCAATGACCTAAGTCAATGCATTGCTGATTTCATAACGTATCGCAAGCCCGACATAAATGTTATTGATGGCTACAACATGATGACAAAAAATGGCCCAAGAGGGGTATCCACCGCCGATGTAGTAAACTTAAAAGCACTTATTGCCTCATCGGATATTGTTGCTGCCGATGCCGCTGCAACCAAGCTATTTGGCAGCGAACCTGAAAATATTCAACACATTAAAATTGCGAACGACATGGGATTAGGCATCATGGATCTATCGAAAGTTTCGATTAACAGAATAAAAATGTAACTATGCTGTATCGTTTCTTGAAAATAAGCCGTGTCGCCATTGCTCTAATATTCATAATTGCAACTGCCTCAATATTTAATGATATTTATGAATGGATTCCTGAGCGCTATTTAAAAGGAATACTCTTTTTGCAATTTATTCCTTCATTACTAAAATTCATAGAAATTGCCTCCTTGAGCGTTATAGGATTTGCTGTTATTATTTTAGTTACATTACTATTTGGACGTATTTATTGCAGCACAATTTGTCCTTTAGGTATTATGCAAGATATAATTTCGTGGATCGCAAAAAAACGTTCGAAACGCTCTCTGTTTTTTAAAACAAAAATTGGTTATCCAATTTGGAGGTATTCGTTTTTAGCACTCACCATCGCATCCCTGGCTGCAGGATTTGCCTTAATTGTAACACTACTTGACCCCTACAGTCAAGCCGGTCGAATATTCAACTATGTACTTAATCCAATTATAGTTACGCTTAATAATGGAGTCGCATTTATAGCACAAAAACTAAACATCTATTCAATTTATAAAGTAAGCTACCTCGAATTTAGCTTACCAATCATCCTTATAACTTTTGGATCACTTGGGTTAATTGGATATATGGCCTACAAACGAGGTCGTCTGTTTTGCAATACCATTTGTCCTGTTGGAACATTTCTAGGTTTAATATCAAAAGTAAGTTGGTTTAAAATAAAACTAAACCCATCGAACTGCACTAAATGTGCCAAATGCATAGGTGTTTGCAAAAGTGAGTGCATCAACTTGAAAACCTTTAAAGTAGACACATCGAGATGTGTAGACTGCTTTAATTGCCTTACTGTATGCAACGATAATGCGATTCATTTTAAACCCCAGTTTTTAAAAAACCCAAGCATAACAAGTAATCTTAAAAACACTAAACCTGGCCGACGAGAAGCTATTTTAACATTGGCGTCGCTAGCAGTTGGATCCAAACTATTGGCAGCGTCAGATAAACTAAAAAACGATTCCAACTTTAAAAAACTCATCCAGATAAAGAAAAATTCGCCTATTTCACCTCCTGGATCAAAAAGTGTTGAACGCTTTAATTCTATTTGTACCGGTTGTGGATTATGTATATCTGCTTGTCCAACCAAAGTACTTCAACCTGCAACTATTCAATATGGCTTAATTGGATTTATGCAACCTCATTTAGATTACAGTGTGGGAAATTGCAATTTGGGCTGCACGAATTGTGGTAGTATCTGTCCCACTGGAGCCATTCTTGAAGTTACCAATGAACAAAAAGAAACACTTCAATTAGGAAAAGTGGTATTTGTGAAGGATAACTGCATTGTTTTCACAGAAGGTACCGACTGTGGAGCTTGTTCAGAACACTGCCCCACTAAGGCCGTTGACATGGTTGCGTATAAGGATGAATTAATGATCCCAGAAGTGAATCAAGATATCTGCATTGGTTGTGGAGCTTGCGAGCATCCTTGCCCGTTACCACCTAAATACAAAGCCATTTATGTAGATGGGAATCCTGTTCACCTAGCAGCAAAAAAACCAGAAAAAACAGAACAACAGGAAGTTATCCAAGAGGATTTTCCATTTTAATAATCCATAAGAATTCACATAAAGGCTCTGATCATCACAAAAATCAGAGCCTTTTTATTTTGTCCCATATTTGAAAATTCTAAATTATTTTATTAGAACAGGTATCATGCAAAATAATATTTAAACTTTTGACTCAAATTATTAAAAAGTCAAATTCCATGGTGTAAATTGTTCATAGCGGCGATAATAGCGACAAAATCAGCAATATACTTTCAGCAGCACAAAAACGTTTCGGGCTTTATGGTCTTGAGAAAACCACAATGAAAGAAATTGCCTCAGACTTAGGCATGTCGAAAGCATCATTGTATTATTATTTCCCGGACAAAGAAAGCTTGCTGAAAGCTGTAGTTGAACTAAATCAATAACTTTTTTTAAGCTCATAGATAATGCTTTTAGTCAACTTACTGATCCAAAAGAAAAACGGCTCTATAACGTTTACAGTGGGTAGAATTCATTGATAAATAAAGGCCACGAATCGAAGATCGACGGAGTCAATTCACGAATAAGAATTTGCATCGAAGATAACTACCAAATTTTTAGATTTTGTATAGATGTGCACAAAAGAATAGTTAGCAATTTATAAAAGGATAGTTTAATATCATCGAATATGACTGCAAGCAGTCAGGTCACGAATAATTTTATTCGTGCATTCGTGGCTATTTTTCAATCTTTATTCTAACTATTTTTCAATGTGTCAGCGCAGGATTAATTGCTTAAATATATACCACTTAACATACATGATAAATAATCAAATGGCCTTTGCAAAACGAACCACCCACTTAAATCAACATAGAGCCATTAAAAATAAACGATCATGAAAAATTTAGGTTTTCTAAAATTATTATCAATTGTATTAATTGCATCAACAGTTCTATTTAGTTGTAATAAAGATGAATACGGCACGAACACAATGACCTCAAACACAATTGCAGACATTGCTTCGAACAATGCAAATTTCTCAATTTTAAAAGCAGCTCTTGAAAAAGCAGGCTTATTAAGTGTGGTAAAGGATGCTAATGCCAATCTTACCATATTTGCACCAAATAATACTGCAAATGTTACAAGCAGTGAATTATCAAACGGATCGGCTCCAACTTTAAACAGTAATAAAACTGTCAAAATAGACATCACCAACGGAGTAAAAGTCAATACTACGTCGAACGTTATTCTGGCAAATGTGCAAACAACTAATGGTGTTATTCATGTGATTGACAAAGTAATTGTATTACCATAATTGTTGCAACTAACTGTATTCAAGCAAATGTTGTTTAATAAATTGAACAATGTTTGCTTGAGTTCGTTTAACAAACCAGCACTTAAAGTAAACAAATGGCATCTTATTCAATAAAAGATCTGGAACGAATTACAAGCATTAAAGCTCACACCATTCGAATATGGGAAAGACGATACGAATTAATTGATCCTAAAAGAACACTTACCAATATTCGCCTCTATTCTGATGAGGAATTAAAACTATTACTTAACATCTCTATTTTAAGTCAAAATGGCTTTAAAATCTCCAAAATCGCCAGCTTATCCAAAAACGAAATTTCAGATCGAGTTTTAGATATTTGCGTCGATAAATCAAACAGTCATATCCATATTGAGAGTTTAATTGTTTCAATGCTTGAGTTAAATGATCATAAATTTTCAGAAATCATCGCAAATAGTGTAACTAAAAATGGATTTGAGTATACGGTAGAACAAATCCTTTTTCAGTTTCTGGAACGTATAGGCACATTGTGGCAAGCTGGAGCAATTAATGCTGCGCAAGAACACTTTATTTCGAATTTAATCCGTCAAAAATTAATTGTTGCCATAGACAATGAGATGTTAAAAAGCAAAACCAATGGCGATACTATTTTGTTTTTTCTGCCAGAGGGTGATTTTCATGAATTAGGATTGCTATTTTACAGCTACATTGCTCGTAAAGAGGGATTTAATATTTTATACTTGGGATCATCAGTACCTTACGCCGATTTAAAACAAGTTGTTGAAATTAGAACTCCAAAAATCGTATTTACCTCGCTTGTAAATCCCATTTCGAACATCAAACTCAAAGAGTTTATTAGCAATACAAGTCATATCTTTCAATCGATTCCAATTTTTATAAATGGCCGACAAATAAAGGATCAAAAACCCAAATTGCCTTCTAATTTTAAAACAATAACCTCGGCTGACGTTTTTCGAAAACATCTTTTAGCTTCAAAACAAAGCAATTAACAAACAGTCATAAATCTTGTCTCAACGGATGAAAATCGAAGGTTCGCCTAAATTGGAAAACTATTTTAACTTTGTAAAAAATAATTTATCCAATGATTCTTTCAATGACTGGTTATGGGAAAGCAATTTGTGAGCTTCCCAATAAAAAAATTGCTATCGAAATAAAATCACTCAACAGCAAACAACTCGATTTAAATACGCGTTTGCCATTAATATATCGCGAAAAAGATCTTTTAATTCGAAACATAGTAAGCTCGAAACTAATTCGGGGCAAAGTTGATTTGAGTTTTTTCATGGAATCGGTATCGGGCGATAAAGTCACTCAAATAAATTCGCAATTAATTGAGCAATATTTTAATCAACTATCACCAATTGCTAACAAATTTGAGCTGGGCGATAAAACCGATTTGCTGCGAATTATCATGTCATTGCCCGACACCGTAAAAACGGAGCAACCCGAATTAAACGAAGATGAGTGGCCAACAATTGAAGCAAGCCTAATGCAGGCCATCGAGCAACTCGATGGTTTTAGATTGCGCGAAGGCCAAGTTTTGGAAACTGAAATTACGCAACGAATTGAGATCATACAAGCGTTGCTGCTTCAGGTTAAAAGCACCGAAAAAGAGCGCATTGATAAAATACGCGCCAAAATGAATGATGCCTTGGCTGATATTGCTACGCGTGTGCAAGTGGATCAAAATCGTTTTGAACAAGAGCTAATTTTCTACATCGAAAAACTAGATATAACCGAAGAAAAAGTTCGACTCAGTACTCATTTAAACTATTTCTTGCAAACAGTTAAACAAAACGAACCATCGGGCAAAAAGCTTGGATTTATAACTCAGGAGATTGGTCGCGAAATTAACACTATGGGATCGAAAGCCAACGATTATGGACTTCAACACATTGTTATTCAAATGAAAGACGAGTTGGAGAAAATTAAAGAACAACTACTGAATATATTGTAAATTGGCTAACCCCTTCAATGAAAAGTTGTACTTTAGTGAAACATTTTCTATTTTTGCATCATGTATTTAAAAAGAAAATATAGAGAAGTCGTTTTTTATAAAAATTACTTTGAATTATTTTTTACAAAACAATCAGATAAAACCAAGTCGAAAATAATTTGGACGATTGAATTGATTGAAGAACTGGAACGAATTCCTGAGACTTATCTTAAGCACCTAGAATCAACAGAGGGATTATATGAAATTAGAATAAAGTTAGGTAGTGATATTTTTAGAGTTTTTTGCTTTTTTGAAAAAGGAAAACTTATCATTATTGCAAACGGATTTCAAAATAAAACTCAGAAAACTCCAATGAAGGAAATAGAACGAGCACTAAAGATAAAGGATGATTATGAAAATGAAAACAACAAATAAAATGACTCTTAGTGAGTTCAAGGACAAACATTACGGAGAAAAAAGGACAGCAACTAGAGAAGAACTTGATAATGGCTATGAAAATTTTAAGCTTGGTGCTCTTTTACATGAAGCCCGGCTTGAAAAGGGACTAACTCAGGCAGAATTAGCAGAAAAAGTTGGGACAACAAAATCCTACATTTCAAAGATTGAAAATAACATCAAAGAAGTTCGACTTTCAACGCTCCAAAAAATTGTTCATTTGGGATTAGGCGGTCAGTTGGTTTTTTCGATTAGATTGTAATGTTAAACTCACATTCAAAAAATGACTCAACAACTGAACAAAACCGGCAAACTAATTATTTTTTCTGCCCCATCAGGCGCTGGGAAATCAACCATTGTTCAGCACTTAATTTCAAACAATCCCACGCTCGAATTTTCTATTTCGGCAACCAGCCGACAGCCTAGAGGTCAGGAAGTAAATAGCAAAGATTATTACTTTTTAACCCCCGATGAATTCAGAAATAAAATAGAGAACAACGAATTTCTGGAGTGGGAAGAGGTTTACGCCGACACATATTACGGCACTCTACTAAGTGAAATTGAGCGAATTACACAAAAAGGTCATCACATTTTATTTGATGTAGATGTGATTGGTGGTATCAACATTAAGAAACGATTTAAATCGAAAGCCATTTCATTTTTTGTTATGCCACCTTCCATTGAAGAACTAAAAAACAGGCTGATTAAACGCGGAACCGATACACTTGAGAAAATTGAGATGCGCATTGCCAAAGCCGAACAAGAAATGTCGGTTGCCATATTGTTCGATTATTTAGTAGTAAATGATAACCTTAGCCAAGCCATTTCGGAGATTGAAACGAAATTAAACGAATTCACCAACACAAATTCAGCTACTTAATGACGCACTTTAAACAACCAATCGGCTTATTGTTTGGCTCGTTTAATCCAATCCACCTGGGGCATTTAACCATTGCCAAATTTATTATGGAGGATCAAAAACTGCATGAGATTTGGTTTATCGTAAGCCCACAAAATCCTTTTAAAGAACAAAACTTACTTATTAATCGGGACCACCGATACAACATGGTAAAGCTGGCCATTGAAAATGAACCACGATTCAACGTTTCGGATATTGAATTTTCGATGCCAACACCCTCTTACACCTATAAAACATTTCAAAAACTACATACTTTATATCCAGGAAATGATTTTCAATTAATCATGGGGAGCGATAATTTGGATAGCTTTTTACGTTGGAAAAATGTGGATGAAATTATCAAAGAACATCCCATCTTAGTCTATCCCAGAACTGGCTCAACCTTACACATTCCAGATAAACTAATACAATGTACTACAATTACTTCCGCGCCAGAGGTTGACGTATCTTCAACCCTAATTCGCTCGCACTTGAAAAACGGAATTGATGTATCTACTTACCTTTCTATCGAAGTTTATAAATATATTAAAATGCATAAACTTTATAATTAGAGACATCATTAAAACCATTTCTTCAAAAATTTAATTTTAAACAAACCTTACAATACAAGCGTTTTAAAAATTGAACTTATTAAAATTTGAAATGCTCAATTAAAGATAAATTATGCATTATGGGAATACTGATGCATGAAATTTTCCTTTTTTTGTGTAAATTTCATTGCAAAATTGCTAAGCAGTTTCGATGTATTAAATCAAAAATCATGAACCAGATAACCTCCTTAATCCTATTTCTTTTTTTAATGGTATCGCCCGTACTTAACTCTCAATCAACACCTACACCAAAAACCGATTCAACAACGCTTAAGCTCAGCGAGTTGTCGAAACTGATTAAGCAATCCGAAATACAGCGCAATATAGATTCGATGAAACAAGTTGAACTGGAAGCGCAAATGACATTAATCAAAGCATCGAACACTATAAAATACAACGAATTACAGGAACAACTCAAACAAATTAAGATTAAGGACTCGATTAAGCTAGCTATCAAATCAAAGAAGATGGCTGAACTAAGAGCTTTTTCGAAAGGCTATGCTGTGGCTCCATTTTCCGATACAATACTCTACATCTACACTAAAATAGGTCCGGTTAAACCCGCAGAAAGAGCCCAAACCATTTCGAATAAGCTCAATAAATTAATGGATCTGGATTTTTTTAATATTGATTCCATCTTACTTTACCCCAGCGAGAACTCGTATGATATCATTTATGGAGATATGATTATAATGAGCGTAACAGAATGGGATGCGCTTTGGCTTGACACCACGAAAGAAAAGCTGTCCACAAAATATCTTGCGAATATTAAATCGTCCTTAACCAAACAACGCGAAGAAACAAGCATATACAAAACCTTACTTAGAGCCAGTTTAACTCTATTAATTCTTTTAGCACTTTGGTATTTTATTCACTTAGTGAATAAAATATTTGTAAAACTACGAACGTGGATAGATGCAAATAAAGAATACTATTTTACTGGGATTAAACTTAAAACCTACGACTTCTTGTCGCCCGAACAGGAATTTGATTGGGCACATAAAATTGTAAATTTACTAAAATGGTTTGTGGTTTTAGTATTACTCTACTTTACACTTCCGCTTATATTTAGTGTCTTTCCTTTTACCCGTGGATGGGCCGATGTATTATTCGGCTGGGTATGGCTACCCGTAAAGCGCATTGGGTTTTCAATTATATCCTATCTACCTAAGCTATTTGCCATTATTGTTATTTATTCGGCAACCCGATATTTTATTAACCTCATTAAGTTTTTCGCTAACGAAGTAGCTAACGATCAATTAAAAATCAACGGATTCCATCACGAATGGGCATTACCCACCTTTGGTATCATTAAATTCTTACTCTACGCATTTATGCTAGTGATTATATGGCCTTACTTGCCAAATTCCGATTCGAAAATTTTTCAAGGTGTATCCGTTTTTGTCGGCGTACTGTTTTCGTTGGGTTCCTCATCGGCCATTGCCAACATGGTTGCAGGGTTGGTTATTACCTACATGAGACCATTTCAAATTGGCGATAGAATAAAAATTGGCGATATTACTGGCGATGTACTTGAAAAAACTTTGCTAGTTACTAGGATTAGAACTATTAAGAACGAAGAAGTAACCATTCCCAACTCATCAATCCTATCAGGCCATACGGTTAATTACACTACATCAAGCAAAGATTTGGGCTTAATTATACATACCACAATTACACTCGGTTATGACATACCGTGGAAAAAAATTCATGCCGCACTTATTGAGGCTGCTAACCGAACCGATTTAGTACTCAAAGAGCCTAAACCTTTTGTGTTTCAAACGAGTTTAGATGATTTTTATATCTCGTATCAACTTAATGCTTACATACATGAGGCCGGGAAACAAGCGAAAATATATAGCGATTTGCATGCAAACATTCAGGATGCATGTAATGAAAATGACATAGAAATTCTATCGCCTCATTACCGTTCGCAGCGCGATGGCAACACAACAACCATTCCAAACGATTATTTGCCTGGTGATTACAAAGCACCCACATTTAATGTTACCACTAAAACTCAAAAATCATCCGAATAATGACCATCAGAAATAAGCTGTACAAAATTATTTTTGAAACCGACACCCGCGCAGGACGTATTTTCGACATCGTTCTCTTGTGGCTAATTGTTTTTAGCGTATTGGCTGTTATTTTCGAGAGCATACCCGAATATGACAAGGATTATCATTTCTTTTTCTCGAGACTAGAATGGCTTTTCACACTCATATTTTCGCTCGAATACCTCATAAGGATTATTGTTAGCAACAAACCCAAAAATTACATTGGAAGTTTTTGGGGAATAATTGATTTACTGGCAGTGTTACCAACCTATTTAAGCTTTATTTTTGTTGGATACCACTACTTATTAATAGTCAGAATTTTACGACTCCTACGCGTTTTTCGAATATTAAAACTCTCGAGGTTTACTTCCGAGTCTTTGATATTGTACAATGCAATTAAATCAAGCTTTTATAAAATTGTAGTGTTTTTTGTGACAGTTATTATGCTGGTAGTGATAATGGGAACGTTAATGTACGTTGTTGAAGGAGCTACGAATGGTTTTAACAGCATCCCTCAATGTATTTATTGGGCAATAGTTACTGTTACAACGGTTGGTTATGGCGATATTGTACCATTAACCATTGCTGGCAAAATAATATCATCGTTGGCAATGATAATTGGTTATGCCATAATTGCAGTTCCAACAGGCATTGTAACAATTGAGTTAAATAAAACCGAACGAAAAAGAACATCAAACCCATGCCCTCAATGCAATGAATCGAACTTAAAACATGCAAACTATTGCGCTAAATGTGGAAATAAACTAAAAACAAACACTGAGTATAACTAATTATTCCTTGACAAATGCAAGCAATAAATAAACAAAAACACTTGGGATTCAATATTTTGTAAAACGTTAATCAGAAGCAACCATGACTAATAAGAAGCAATTAACAACGAACAAATTATGAATATCATTTTTTGGACAGGATTTAGCAACAAAAATAGAATTACCGCAATAAGTGAAATTGAAAAAATAGTTGGTAAGCATGGCTATATTATAGATTTCAAGCGATTTTCTGATATGTCGTTATCTATTAATATCGAGTTAGAAGAATTAAATATTGACAAATTATATAATGATTTAAAGAACTATATGAATTTGAATGATTATGTAGAATTAAATTCCACATCAAATAGAGAACGTTCAATTTTCCTAAATATAACATTTACACAAGGTAATGGTGATTTAAGAATTGAAGTGCCAGCAATTTCCGAATAAATAATAGAAGAATTGATAATAAACCAGAACTGTTTAAATTTTATAGATGTCTAAATTATAGAAAGCAAAGAGAAAAAGATGAGAAAATGAAAAGATGAGAATAGAATGCTCACCATATGGAATCATCTAAAATATCTTCTATATCTGTCTAATATCTATTGTTTTTTCTATCTCTGTATTCGTTTAAATTGATTTAAACAGTTACTAAAATTAGATGCCTAAAGCTTTGCAAATAGTAATTAAAACTATTTGCAAAACCATTTTATCTTAAATAATGGAAGACTTAAAAAATATCTTGAATTATAAACTAATTGAAACCTCTCAATTTACCCTTTCGTTATATCATTTGGTGATAATCGTATTCCTGTTTACGCTATCGTGGTTAGGATTAAAGTTATTAAAACTGACTTTACGCAAATCGCAAAACATTGATAAGGGGAAACAATTTGCAATTCATCAAATCGTAAAATATTTCGTACTGGTAATTGTTATTTCATCATCGTTAAAAATTGTTGGTATCGATGTTACTGTAATCATTGCAAGTTCGGCTGCTCTGCTGGTTGGTATTGGATTAGGTCTTCAGTCGCTTTTTCTCGACATTACTTCGGGGATAATTATTTTAACCGATGGATCCGTAAAAGTCGATGATATTATTGAGGTAAATTCAACTGTTTCGAAGGTGTTACGAATAAACCTCCGAACCACTTTGGTGCTTACGCGCGACGATAAATACATTATCCTCCCTAACTCGCACTTAACCAGCAATGAACTCGTAAACTGGACGCACAACAAAGTTACCTCGCGTTTCGAAATTGCAGTTGGTGTTGATTATAATTCGGATGTCGAAAAAGTAATCGACATCATGTATCAAACGGCAATAAACCATCCAGCATCATTAAAAAACCCTAAACCCTTTGTGCGATTAATTGATTTTGGAGCCTCATCGCTCGATTTCATTGTCTATTTTCACTCCAACGAAATTTTCAGAATAGAGACGATTAAAAGCGAGATGCGACTCAAAATACTCAACGAATTTCGTGAAAACAACATCACCATACCATTCCCTCAACGAACACTTCATATTAATAACGAAACCTGATAAAACATGGAAGAAATACTAAGGAGGAGATAAAAAAAATAGCTCGATGAACAAAAACATAGTATTGGCAGTTAAGGTCTCAGACCTATTTATTGTTTTTAGTTTGTGCACTTAATGAATCTATTAGCTAAATAAAATACGACATTATTTCCAACGAAGTACTTATTAGCTACAATCGCACCATATAGTTTGTCGAATAGTATTTAGAATATTACTTTTACGCACTCATAACATATAATGAACCGAATAATTCAAGTCAATTCAATTTCAGATATTCCTAAACAGTACCAAGGCAATCCAATTGGCCATTTGCTTGAATATCAAAACTTAAACAAACCTTTCGACGTTTTTCAGAATGCAGAATTGCTGGTTGGCATGTGCATGGATAACCGTAAACACCTTACCATTCCTGAGAATTTCGCATACATAATTCGTTCGGGCGGTGCTAATTTGCGACACAGCGAGTTTAAAGTTTCATATGCTATTGGTGTTGGAGGAATAAAACACATCGCACTCATTTCGCACAACAACTGTGGCATGGCAAATTTATTTGTTCGTAAAGACTTGTTTATAAATGGTTTGGTTGAAAATGCTGGCTGGGACAAACAAACAGCTGAAGAGCATTTTAACCAGTTTGCCCCACTCTTTGAAATTGGTAATGAAATTGATTTTGTTACTCGCGAAGCTGTTCGCTTACGACAACGATACCCAAACGTTATGGTGGCTCCATTGCATTACAATGTAGATTCGAACCATATTTCGGTGATTGAGGAGAAATAAAAATGAGAGAGGAAGATGAGGAGATAAGGAGATAAAAGATCAAGGAGATGAATTAATTTACTGCCTTAGTCCCACACTTTGCGAACGTTAATATAAAGTGCTACTATCAACTCTAAAATGGGCAAAAAATGATTTGCTGTTTATGAAATTTCATGTCCTAAGCTGAAACGAATTTTTTCTACACTACATAAATAAATCCTTTGCTTAGGAAAATATATTTTTCTAAGCAAAGGATTTATTTTCCACGCTACAAAAATAAAATCCCCTGCGCAACAAATTTTATTTCGTGCGCACGAAAACGTTTAACAATAAAACTGCCGATATGGTACTATCCTAGTGCACTATAAATATCGCAAAGCCAAAGTTGAAAGTTTTAAGCATAAGAATTGAGCATTGCCATGTGGAAAACTGTCATGTTTTTACTCTAGCCCCTTTGGTAGGATGATGTATATTGATAAAAACTCTTCTATATCGGTACTCTTAATTCAAACAAGGTTTTTACATGACTTAAAACCCTAATGCTATCACGTTATTTTAATTTGAATATTTTTTTGTATTTTCACAACCAATAAAATGATTTATTATTATTTTTAAGTTACCATCTTCTTTTTGAAGATCCATGTTTTCAATATTTCAGAAAAAAACATTGTTGAATAAACTCACCCATAAATTAATACAAATCAAAACAATACCCATGAAAAAACTAATCTTTACAATCTCTGTTTTTGCATTGTTTATAACCGTAAATGCACAACAAAAAGTTGCACTTCAAAGTAACGGAACTACAACAATATTCAGCTCGTCATCACCTTTTGTTGATGCATACACGGCTGCAGTAAGTGGAGATACAATTTATTTACCTGGCGGCAATATTCCTTTCCCAGCAACTATTGACAAAGGATTAACTATTTTTGGTGCCGGCCATTACCCAAGTGCAACATTGGCAACTAATAACACTGTATTAAATGGTAACATCGCCATAAACGGAAATGCCGATAATCTTCATTTAGAAGGAATCGAATTCACTGGCAGTATTACTTTTAATACAAATATTAAAGCAGATAACGTTGTTATAAAACGATGCAAAGTCTTACACATTACATACAATGGTACAGGAACAACACCATGTAAAAACAATACAATTAGCGAAAATGTAATACTTGGCAATATCACACTGACGAATGCCTATTCATGTTTAGTAAGCAACAACATTATAAATGCTACTATTATTAACGGGAGTAACATAGGTATCTCCAATAATATTTTATTATTTAATGACTGGGGGTATTTATTTAATAACGTTGATAATTCAAACATATCTAACAACATAATATTCCAGAAGGCCGAAGCTAGTTACGTCACTCCATATTGTGACTTAAGTACTTTTAGCTACAACATATTTGCATTAACCCCAACCATTGGCAACAATACATTTGAAGCTAACAATTGGTATGGCATAGTTATGTCAACGGTATTTGTTAATCAAACTGGAAATGGATTCGACTACACGCACGACTATCATTTAGCTTCGCCAACAACCTATGTTGATGCCGTTGGTACGCAAATAGGAATTTATGGGGGAATATTTCCTTATAAGGCCGAGTCAATACCTACAAATCCACATATTAAAACCAAATCTATTTCAACACAAACAAATAGTATTGGTGAGATTAGTGTAAACATTTCTGTTGAAGCTCAGTAAAGCAAGACAAACACGTCGGTATATCACACTGTTTATGCTGACGTGTTTATTTAAAACTGCACAAAAAATCAACCAGCACTATTTCTAAAAAAACTATATAAAACTAAATTTTATGAAAAAGCTAATTACCACGTTTACTTTGTTAATCGTATTTATTTCGATTAATGCTCAAAAAAAAGTTGCACTACAACATAATGGAACATCAACAATTTTCAACTCTACAAATCCATTTTTAGATGCCTACACTGCGGCCGTAAATGGAGATACAATTTATTTACCAGGTGGAATTCTGCTTTACCCTACAACAATTGATAAAGGATTAACAATTATAGGTGCCGGTCATAATCCGAATGAAACTTTGGCAACAAATAAAACAATACTAAATGGAGCAATAAGTATTACAGGTAATGCTGATAATTTACATATGGAAGGAATAGAATTCAATGGCATTATTACTTTCAACTCTAATATTAAAGCAGATAACGTTGTTATTAAACGTTGTAAAGCTCTTGGCATAACCTATGCTGGCACTGGGGCGACACCTTGTGAAAACAACACAATTATTAACAATATAATAACTGGTGGTTTAAGTTTAGAAAATGCAAAATCAAGTTTATTTTGCAATAATATCATTACGGGCATAGTAGCTCATGGAATTAACAATGGCATTTCCAATAATCTTTTGCTATTAGACACTAATAATTATGCAATATATAACGTAGATAATTCAGAAGTTTCAAATAATATTATATTTCAAAAGTACCGTACAGATTATATCATAACACTATGTGATTTAAGCTCTTTTAGCTACAATATATTTGCAGCTACACCAAGCGCAGCAAGCATTGGCACCAGCGTTTTAGAAAGCAACAATTGGTTAAATATTTCCCTTCTCCCCTTGTTCGTAAACATGCCTTTAAATGCATTCGACTACTCATACGATTATCATTTACTAAGCCCAACTACTTATGTGAATAGTGCATCATCACAGGTTGGCATATATGGAGGATTCTTTCCATACAAAGAAAATACAATACCAGTAAATCCTCATATTGTAACAAAGTCTATTTCGTCTCAAACCAATAGTTCGGGAGAAATTAACGTAAATATTTCTGTAGAAGCTCAATAAAAACATACAAATATGAAAAAGTATTTAACCCTCATTTTACTGATGTGTTTAGTTGGCTTGTCCTATGGACAGAACAAGATTATCAATTACGAATATTGGTTTGATGGCGATTACAGCAATAAATCAATAATTACAGTTGCACCAATAGATAAGCTAGATGTGAATTCAACCCTATCCACGACTGGGTTAAGCGATGGGCTGCACTGTTACAATATTCGTTTTAAAGATGATGCAGGAGCATGGAGCAGCACTTTGAGCCAGTTTTTCTATAAGATACCCAATACAATAAGTGTTGATAAAAAAATAGCAGAATACGAAGTTTGGATTGATAACGATTATGCAAATAAAACTAAAAGTACCGTTTCGCCTACCGATAACCTTAATGTGAACACACAGCTCACTACAACTGGTTTAAGCGACGGCTTGCACTGTTACAATATTCGTTTTAAAGACGATGCAGGAGCATGGAGTAGTACTTTGAGTCAGTTTTTTTATAAGGTTCCAAGCACAATAAGTGTTGATAAAAAAATAGCAGAATACGAAGTGTGGCTTGATAACGATTATGCAAATAAAACTAAAAGTAACGTTTCGCCTACCGATAACCTTAATGTGAACACACAACTCACTACAACTGGTTTAAGCGACGGTTTGCATTGTTACAACATTCGTTTTAAAGACGATGCAGGAGCATGGAGTAGTACTTTGAGTCAGTTTTTTTATAAGGTTCCAAGCACAATAAGTGTTGATAAAAAAATAGAGCAATACGAAGTTTGGTTTGATACCGATTATGCCAATAAAACAACAACAACTGTTGCGCCTACCGATAATCTAGATGTTAATTCTGCTATTACAACAAATGGGTTAAATGATGGGATTCACACCATAAATTTCCGTTTCAAAGATAATACAGGTGCATGGAGTAGTGTATTAAGCCAGTTCTATTACAAACAATCATCACAAGCGGCAGTTGATAATTTCATTGTGGGCTATCGATATTGGCTAAACGATAATTTTAGTCAAAAAACATATGTTGCTGAAGCAACACCTGCAAAATTGGTTAATATCAACACCGATTTAACAACAGCACAAATTCCTATTGGTCAGAATTACATCAACTTTCAATTCTTAGATACTAAAGGAATGTGGAGTTTGGTTTCGACTACTGAATTTGAGAATACGGTAACTGTAAATATTATCGACAATACGTTCAATAATAATTTTGTTGTATATCCAAATCCAACCAGTGGCAAAGTGTTTGTTGACCTGCAAGAGACGCTAACTAATGCGAATGTATCCATTTATGACATAAGCGGTAAACTCGTTCATCAGTTTAAGTTTACAAACCAAAAACTGTTAGAATTTGATATCGACAATCGTCCTGGTATCTATTTTATGGTCATCACCAGCGACGAAAGAAAAACAACAATAAAGTTGACTAGAAACTAGTCAGTGCAAACCAAAAAACAAAAAATCCAGTAGCAAATTGTGCTACTGGATTTTTTTGTCTTGTTTTTTCATCAACAAAATAACAAAGGTCTTAGACCTAAAACATCTTGCGATAACAACGTTTACGTTTATGCTGAATATGTTCAAATGATTTCCAAATTTGAGTTGCTGGATTATTTTCAAGCATGGCAGTCGTTTCAACTTGTTTAACACCATCTTTTTGAGCCGACACCCAAAGTTCGTTCATCAGTATTGAGACTCCGCCCATTTTCACTAATTCGGGTTTAACACCCGTTAGCATTAAATCCATCTCAACAGGATGCTTTAAGGCTTTCAGAATATGATACCAACCAAAAGGCAACAGTTTGCCACCAGCTTTTTGCATTGCTTTCGATAACGATGGCAGAGCAAACATAAAACCAGCTAACTTATCCTCTTTATCCAAAATCATTTTAACATATTTGGGATTGAGGATGGGAAAATACTTACTGAAATAAAATCGAATCAATTTATCAGGCAACTCATATGTGCCAAATAAGACTGAAAACGATTGATTAAACAACCCAAAAAACTGCTCTTTATAAGGATTCAACTCCTTATTTGCTTTGAAGTTTAAGACCTTCAATCCAAAGCGAGTTTTAATCAACTCTGCTACCTTCAAAGACTTTTCGGGCATCACATCGGGGAAAGTTACTCTAAACTCTATCCAATCAACCTCTTTCTCAAAGCCTAAACGATTATAATGATGTTGATAATATTCGAAATGATAACTCGAAGCAACCGATTGCAGCCAATCATGTCCTTCGATAAGCAATCCGGATGAATCCAGATTTGAAAAACCTAATGGCCCCATTAAACCATCCATCCCTTGACTTTTAGCCCAATTCCCAACCGTTTCGAGCAATGCATCGGCCACCTGCTCATCATCAATAAATTCAGGACGCGAAAATCGAGCTATCTTTTCATTGGTTTTTTCATTCCATAACGGAACAATTATCCCTCCAATTCGCCCAACACATTTACCATCTTTTAATGCGATCCAAAATTTTGATGCACAAATTTCCATGGCAGGATTCGTTTGAGGCTGCAGTGCCTTTAACTCATCGTTACGCATAGGAGGAACCCAAAATTTATTGCTCTTATACAACTGATAAGGAAGGTCAACAAATAACTTTAGCTCCTTTTCCGACGAAACCTCTATGATATCAATAGCCATTGATTATTTATTAATGGGGTTAATAAACCGCAAATGTAAGGTTAATCCCCTTTATTTACAAAACAAACTATTAATTAGTCTTTGCAAGATAACTCCAAATACGGCGTTATTCTCATTTTGAAAACAGTCATTTACAAAAGTGAACTCCTTGATTTTCAAAATTTCGAAAGCATTGTCTTTGAGGCTTTCTTATCAAAGACTGTGAAAAATGTAGTTTTCGTGCAGGCACTAATTAGCTAATTGAGAATATAGGTGATTGATTTACAATTTCACAATCTCATCGGTTGCTTTTTGCGCATCAACAACAGCAATGGCTGCCATGTTAATAATTTCGCGAACTGTGCTCTGCATTTGCAACACATACACAGGCTTGCGCATACCCAATAGAATAGGCCCAATTACTTCGCACTTACCCATTTCGTTCATCAATTTGTAAGAGATGTTCCCAGAACTAAGGTTGGGGAAAATTATAGTATTAACCTCTCGATTTTTAAGTTTTGAGAAGGGGAATTTATTCATACGCAACTCTTTATTAAGAGCATAATTGGCTTGTATTTCGCCATCAACAAGCAGATCGGGGTAATTGGCATGTAGATAACTTACAGCATCTTTCACTTTTTGAGTAGTTTCGTTTCGAACGCTTCCAAAATTTGAATAAGATACCATTGCAATAACCGGCTCGATATTAAATTTACGCACTTCGTTGGCAGTCAAAAGCGTTGTATCAGCAAGCGTGCGTGCCGAAGGCTCGAAATTAACCGTAGTATCGCTAAAAAAAAATGGTCCATTTTTAGTCATTACAATATACATACCCGCAATGTGATTCAAACTATTGTTTGTGCCTATGATTTGCAATGCAGGTCGAATGGTATCGGGGTAATTGGTATTAAAGCCTGATAGTAAACCATCGGCTTCACCAGTTTCAACCATCATCACCCCAAAATAATTTCGATCATACATTTTTGCATAAGCCTCCTCTTCGGTTACTCCTTTACGCTGTCGTTTTTCGAAGTAAAGTTTTGCAAAACGCTTACGTCTAGCATTTTCGGCATGATTATTCACATCAATAATCAATATTCCGGAAATATCTAAATGGTTTTCAAGTGCAATTTTCTCAATTTCCTCTTTGTCGCCTAATAAAATCGGCTCTGCTATTCCCTCCTGAATAATCACTTGAACCGCTTTTAAAACCCGGTAATCATCAGCATCTGAAAAAATAATACGTTTGGGATTTTGTTTTGCCTGAATATGAACATCGTTAATGAGTTGGTTGTATATTCCCATGCGCTTCATTAATTCCACTTTATAGGCATCCCAATCGTTGATGGCTATGCGCGCAACACCCGTTTCCATGGCAGCTTTAGCAACAGCTGGAGCCACTTCAGTAATTAATCGAGGATCGATGGGTTTAGGAATGATGTATTCTGGGCCAAAAGCAAGGTTCTTACTTTTGTAGGCTGCATTCACATTTTCGGGAACATTTTGCTTGGCCAGATTAGCTACTGCATAAACTGCGGCAATTTTCATCTCCTCGTTAATAGAAGATGCTCTTACATCCAATGCCCCTCGAAAAATATAAGGAAACCCTAAAACATTGTTAATTTGATTGGGATAATCACTTCGTCCGGTAGCAAAAATCAAGTCATTTCGAGCTGCCATGGCATCTTCGTAAAGAATCTCGGGATCGGGATTAGCCATTGCAAAAACAATAGGATTCGGTGCCATTGATTTTAACATAGCTTGAGACATTACTCCACCCTTCGACAATCCCAAAAACATATCGGCATCAACCAAAGCCTCTGCCAACGTTTTTATTTTTGATTGGTGAGCAAATGGTTGCTTGTAAATATTCAAATCAGTACGATCAGACGTAATGACACCTTTCGTATCGCACATGAGTAAATTCTCAGGTTTAATACCCAGCGAAATATACAATTTGGCACACATAATACCCGAAGCGCCTGCCCCATTCACCACCACTTTTGTTGTTGCGAAATCGCGTTTAGTAATTTCTATCGCGTTCAGCAACCCAGCTGCCGAAATAATAGCTGTCCCATGCTGATCGTCGTGAAAAACAGGAATGTTTAGCTCTTTTTTTAGTCGCTCTTCGATCACAAAACACTCAGGCGCTTTAATATCCTCAAGGTTAATCCCTCCAAACGTTGGGGCGATTGCCTTTACGACCTCAATAAATTTCTCAGGATCTTTTTGATCGACCTCAATATCAAACACATCCACATCGGCAAACACTTTAAAAAGCAATCCCTTACCTTCCATAACAGGCTTGCCTGCTAAAGCTCCAATATCACCCAAACCTAAAACCGCTGTGCCATTTGAAATAACAGCTACCAAATTCGATTTAGCAGTGTATTTGTAGGCATCATCGGGATTATTCTGAATCTCGAGGCAAGGCTCGGCCACACCTGGCGAATAGGCTAGAGATAAATCGTATTGCGTACTATAGGGTTTTGTTGGAACAACCTCTATTTTTCCGGGGCGACCAGAAGAATGATAATTAAGTGCTTCTTCTTTTGTAAAGGATGCCATAACAACTGGATTTTAAAATTATCAGCTTAACAATACCGAACAAAAAAGCCGGCATAAACCGGCCTTATTCATTTACAGTGCATTAATTGCACTTAATGCTTTATCGTAATCAGGTTCTGTTGTAACTTCGGGAACATATTCTAGGTATCTAATAATCCCTTTCGAATCAATTACCACAGTCGCTCTTGTAAGCAGCTTCAATTCGTTAATAAGAAAACCATATTTTAAGCCAAACTCACGATCGCGATAATCGGATAAAGTATGAATATTGTTTAATCCTTCGGCGGCACAAAAACGTTTTTGAGCAAATGGCAAATCAAGGGAAATACTTAACACCACAACATTATTGTGTTCCGTTGCAATTTTATTGAATCTTTTATTTTGAAGTGCACAAATACCTGTATCTATTGAAGGATAAACAGCCAGCACAATGTTTTTACCTTTAAAATCGCTTAATGAAATTGGTTTTAAATCGGGTCCAACACATGTAAAATCAGGTGCTACATCGCCCACTTTTAAGGGGTTACCAGCAATAGTTACTGCATTACCGGCAAAAGTTACTTTTACATTACTCATATTAATTTGTTTATTGATTTTTATAAAAAATGCTACAGAAATAATAAAACAACAATAAAACGAAATTGTTTTAAGCTTTAATTCTGACTTACAATACCTAAATCATTAATTTTCCATGACTCTTTCTCATTGTCAATATGTCCAATTACCTCATACTTATTATCATCAACATTAAACTGGTATTCATAATCCATCTTTTTTATCAATAACCCATCTTTTTGTAACTTACGCAACGATGAGGCATATTTGTTACTATTAAAGAAATAAACTTTTTGAGCATAGTAAATAGTTCTCAACTCCCACTTTAGTCTCTCGGATATATCAATATCAAATGATTCAATATTTCGACCAGCTTTATTATTAGAGAATTTAACAAAACCATATAATTCAGGAATTAAAAGATTCTCAACATTTATTGGCGCCCAAACGAGTTTGGTTCCTGTTGAAATCATTCCTGACTTACTATCAATAGTTCGCTTATAAATCCCTTCAACCGAAGTGATAAAATTTTTAGTTCTACAAAAATTAATTCGCCAAATATCAGGTGCCAAAGTAGACTTCCCTTTACTTTTTTCATTAATTTTTGAAATAGGTATTTTCATTTCAACACACCAGTATTCATCAATATCCGAAGGGTCATTAATCGTTCCTCGAACCAATACTTTAGAGATTATTCCATCAATAAACACCTTATTGAAATCACTTTGTTCGGAACCACGATTTGAATATAAATTTGAATTGATATTATTTATTGGATTGATGGCAATTGATAACACATTAACTCCATCATTATTAAAGTCGATAAACAATTGAAATAAATCATTTAACTCTAAACCATCGTTTTTTAAACGATCAACCCAAACATGTGGCTCATACATTTTCGAAAAAACATATAAATAATCCGTATCCCATAATAGTTTTACCGGATTTTGAATTTCACCTCCTGAACTTTCGCCATTATGACACTCCCAAAAAGACCCAACATCAGGCGTTAATGTCCAATCATTCTCATTGTCAACCCCATCGATTACGATAGGCGAATTGGCCCTATAAACAACATAAGACTTGGGATTAAATACAGCATGTAAAAGAATTGAATCATCAGAACAATTATATCTAATAATTGCGGAGCTATTTTTGGTTTGTGTATCGCATGAAATAAACCCAACGATCATGAACAATAATATTGCTCCATAAAAAATATTTCGATTTTTAACACTCACTTAATTCTGAATTTCGGATAGTATTAAATTTAAGATATTAATTATTCAATGTCCAATTAATAGCAAAAAAACAAATTTAAAAGCCCCAAGCAAATTATTACCTAGGGCTTAATAAAATAAGAATATTTTAAATTATTGTTTTTTGAGCTTCACAACTTTTTGTATACCATTAAACTCAAGATTGAGCAAATAAATTCCATTGGAAAAATCAGTTATATCCAAAACAAAATTGGCTGTTGCCGAAAAATCTTTCCGAATTAAATTGCCAGTTAAACCATATATAAAATAATTACAATTCGACGAGCCTAATGGTAAGGCAACTTTGAATTTCCCTGATGAAGGATTAGGTGTGACCGATAATATATTTGAATCGGACAATGGTAACTGAGTAGCCAAACTCAGTTGAGCATTAATGTTGGTTGCCGAATTAACTGTAAATGATTGGTTATAGTCGTTAAACCCTGTTTTGGTTACTTTTAAGCTACCAATAGTACCACCATCGATATTATTATAAACCACCTCTCCATTGGCATCGGATGTTAGTATTACGCTATTAAAAGTTACTGTAGCTCCTATAACAGGTGATGCACCATTTAAAACGGTTATTTTCACTTGATAACAACTGTTTACAACACTTGCATCGGAAAGAGAGCTAACAATTGGCGATGAATAAACGGCAGAAACCTGATACGAGTAGGCTTGACATCCCGACACAACATCGTTAAAGGATAACGGACTTAATCCATCGTTCGAACCAACCAAATCAACTCCCCTATAAACTTCATAAGTAACTGAAACTGATTGAACCATTGTATTTTTTAATTTCATTAATGATCCATTAACAATCTGCTCTTTTACAGCTGATGATTTCAAAACTGGCATAAAAGCAGGGAGTTGTCCATTCCCAGGATCATCAGGAGTTATGCGAATTAAATCGAGCATTAATAAATAAGCATCGCTTGAAACACATTTAATTGCAAAATGTATTTTCTTTCCTAAATAACTGCTTAAATCATATTTACATTGAGTCCAGCTTACTGGAACTTCGATATAGCTACCATTTGAAATTGTCGTAAACTGATTAATATCTGTTCCATTTTCAGAAATTAAAACTTTGATTCGTTCTAAACCATAATCACTTGTATATGACTTAGCCATAAACGAGAGCCAAGTAGATGAAGAAATCTCAATTTCGGGCGATATTAACCAATCGCTATTGGGAGCAATTTTTGAAGATGCGCATCCCAAAAATTGTCGATTGGCATAAGCTCCAATTTCAATATTATTTTGTAACAATGATGAATCATATCCATCCATTACAATGTATGAACCGGTATAACCTTCGTTTGGAAACGAAACACTTGCACCAAATAATCCATAAGTAACTCCTCCATCCACATCAACCATAGTCCAATTAGGCATTGAAAGCGAAAATGGTGCATAGGATGAAAAATTCTCATTTATCACTGGATTCCATTTTAATGTAATGTTCTTACCATTAGAAAGAGCAGATGTAATTACAGGTTTGGTTGCCTCAAACACATCAAGTTCTAATGCAATACTCTCCGATTTATCAGGGATAATTCTAAAGTATTTATTTTCAAACCCATTGGCTTTAACAACTATTGGCACATAAGTACTAAATCCTGACACTAAGCGAATGACAACTTCGCCATTCACATCAGTAATACCTTTTACTCCATCAACCCAAACATCGGCTGAAACTAAAGGAGTAGAATTTTTATCTTTTAATATAACCGTAATATCTACCGAATCGAATTCTGTATAAAACCATACCAAATATGGAACTGGTTGATAACAATTATCGGAATTGTTATAGGTAAATACAGAAAATGCATAGCGAGTGCCAACAGTTAAATTACTTACTACAACAGAATTTCCAATGCCATCATAAACAACATATTCGCCCGATATAAGCTCACTGCCCAACCCAAATACTGTGTTCGCAGTATAACTCGAACCTGATTCAGGTATTCCTAACGTTTCGATACCTTTTCGGCAAACCACCAAGCTACGAGTTCCATTACCCTGATCCCAACCAATTGATAATGACGTTTTTGATTTATCAACTAAAATTCCGTTTGAAGGAAGATTTGTTGGTGCTGTACACGGTTGAAACAACAGTTTTACATCATCAAGCACCACTCCATGTCCATAATTTGTTGCTCCTTCAAAAGCAATTTCAAAATTACCTGTTGCTATAAAATCAAGTATTCGTTTACGCCAATCGTCAACATCTGATTGGTAATTAGCCAATTCAGTCCAAGTTATATCACCAACCTTTTTATAATATACGCGTAACTCATCCTGATCGTTTATCCATTTAGCTTGAGCATGACAAAACTCTAATCGCATAGCCTGTCCTGCTGTAGCATTGAAAACTGGAGATATTAATTTTGTCACCATTTTTTGTGATGAATAGAGCAATGCATTAGAAGTTCCAGAATGAGCCATTGCTGGATTTTTAGACTCCGATCCACCTGTGTTAATACTCCATGTAAGTGAGCCGGAAACGGATTGTTGTCGCCAATTACTTAACCCAGTTTCAAAATCATCAATCCATGGAAAAGACGATACAGGGGCTGCCAAGGTGCCAACACTTGTAGAAAGAGGAACTGAGTAAGTAGTTCCACGGTCACACCAAAGTCGGTAGTAATACTTCGTTTTCTCTGTCAATCCAGAATGAAGAAAAGATAAATTCGATCCAGCATAAAGCACTGTTCCTCCGCCCGAAGGTATTGTTTGACCTGCACTATATGTTGTTCCATTTACTGGAATGCCAAACGTATTCGTTGTGTTATAAACCAATAAAACAGGATAATTTTCGACTGCTGATAACCAGTTCAATTGAACAGATTGGTAATCGGGGGACGCAACAGAAAACGACAAGGGCGCTCCATCCTGTAGAGACATAAAATCAAAGGTTATATCATTTGCCAGTTGAATAATATTTGTAACCGATTTATTGGTCGAACTACCATCCCATGCCAGACTAGAAGGAAAGGAAAAATCAGTAAAATCTGTTTTTGATAAAGTTCCCGGGAACGAGCAATTAGATGAATTAATTATTCCCCCTGCAGCTTTTATGTACAAGCCTAAATGGGTTCCAACATTAACAATATTCGATCCTCGTTTGGCATCAATAAAAGCTTGATCCACATGGTAAATAATCAATCCTTCACCTGGT
>JBBQUP010000013.1:0-48173 GCA_038212305.1 Bacteroidales bacterium | reverse complement strand
TTGTACAACAATACATTGATGCTCGAACGATTTATGTGCAGGTTTGCTATTAATCCAAACACTGCTAAAAATCAAAAAATTGTCAAAGAACTATTGGAATACGGCAAAATTGCCGCTTAAAATCTAACGGACTATTGATATCAAGCATCGCTCTTTTAATAGCGACGCCATCTCCTGCTGAACTTCAAGCGCGCCTTGCCGGGCTTTAGCATCGAAATCGACACCATTTCCTGCGTAAATAATTTGACGTGATGAGTTCACTAACAAACCACAAGTGCTATTCAACCCATTATCAACCACTTCGCGAAGACTTCCGCCTTGTGCTCCCACTCCCGGAACCAATAAAAAATGATCTGGAATCAGTTTTCGAATATCGGCTAACATATCAGCTTTGGTAGCACCTACCACAAACATCATATTATCGGAATTGCCCCAAGTGGCAGAGGTTTTAATTACTTTTTCATAAAGCTTTTCGCCCTTCTCGGTCATAAACTGAAAATCGAAAGCACCTTTATTCGACGTTAAAGCTAAAAGAATCACCCACTTTTGATCGTATCCTAGGAAAGGCTTAACCGAATCTTCGCCCATGTATGGAGCAACCGTAACCGAATCGAAATCCATTGCCTCGAAAAATGCTTTGGCATACATGCTCGATGTATTACCAATATCACCTCGTTTAGCATCAGCAATTATAAACTGATCGGGGTAAGTAGCTCGAATATAATGAACCGTTTTCTCCAACGATTTCCACCCGTCAACACCCAAACTCTCATAAAAAGCCAAATTTGGTTTATAAGCCACACATAAATCGTGTGTTGCATCAACAATTAGTTTGTTAAAAGCAAATAGCGGATCAGATGTATCTAATAAATGAGCTGGTATTTTAGTAATATCAGAATCGAGTCCGACGCAAAGAAAGCTTTTTTTACGTTTTATGTTTTCGAATAATTCCTGACGAGTCATGATGAAATTTAGTTTTAAATATTACTCTCTTTTAAACGCTCTGCATTCTCTTCAATAATCAACTTATCGATAACAGGCTGAAGCTCACCATCCATGACAACAGGAAGATTATACAGCGTGAAATTCACTCGGTGGTCGGTAATTCGGCCTTGTGGATAATTATAGGTACGAATTTTGGCAGATCGGTCGCCTGTTGAAACCATGGTTTTACGTTTCGACGATATCTCGTCGATATATTTTTGATATTCAAGATTATATATTCGCGAACGAAGCTCAATTAAAGCCTTATCGAAATTTTTAAGCTGCGATTTTTGATCCTGACAAGTAACCACAATATTAGTAGGAATATGTGTTAATCGTATGGCAGAATAAGTGGTATTCACACTTTGACCACCAGGGCCTGAAGAACAGTAAGTGTCCTTACGAATATCCTCCATACGCACAACCACATCAAACTCTTCAGCCTCTGGAAGCACAGCAACCGATGCTGCGGAGGTATGCACCCGTCCTTGAGTTTCGGTTTGAGGAACGCGTTGAACACGATGAACACCCGATTCGTACTTCAAAATTCCATAAACACCATCGCCGGTAACATTAAACACCACTTCTTTAAAGCCACCAGCTGTGCCTTCGGAAGTATTAGAAACCTCAACTTTCCAATTACGACGCTCGCAATATTTTGTGTACATACGAAACAAATCGCCTGCAAAAATACTCGCCTCATCGCCACCTGTACCAGCACGAATTTCAACAATGGCATTCTTAGCATCTTGTGGATCAGAAGGCAGTAACAGAAGCTTTATCTCCTCTTCCATTGGAGCAAGCAAATCCTCTAACTCATCGAGTTCACCTTTTGCCATATCACGCATCTCCTCATCACTCTCCTCTTTTAGGATTTGTTTGGATGATGCAATGTTATCTAAAGTGTTTTTATACCTACTTTGAGCAGCCACAACTTTTTCTAAGTCGCGATACTCTTTATTGAGCTTCACATACCGTTTCTGATCAGAAATTATCGACGGATCGGTAATCTGTGTCGAAACCTCTTCGAAACGCAACCGGATACCTTCCAGTTTTTCAAACAATGAATTATACTGAGCCATATTTTCTTTTAATACTCAAATGTTCCAAAACTACTTTTGATTGTGAGCCGCTTAGAATCAGAGGCTTCACATCGTCCCACTATTTTTGCATCCACCCCAAACGATTTGCTTATTTCAATAATATCATTGGCAAATTGAGGATGAATGTATATTTCGAATCGATGTCCCATGTTAAAAACCTTATACATTTCGCTCCATGAAGTACCTGATTGCTCATGTATTAACTTAAACAACGGTGGGATGTCAAATAAATTATCCTTGATAACATGCAAATTATCGATAAAGTGCAATACTTTAGTTTGAGCCCCACCTGAACAGTGAACCATTCCATGAATATTCGATCGATGTTTTAACAAAAGCGCCTTAACTATTGGTGCATACGTGCGCGTTGGCGACAATACCAATTTTCCGGCATCAATGTCTACGCCATCAACCTTATCAGTTAATTTACAGCTACCTGAATAAACTAAATCAATAGGAACCTTCGGATCAAAGCTCTCTGAGTATTTATCTGCTAAATACTTCCCAAATACATCGTGTCGAGCCGAAGTCAACCCGTTGCTTCCCATGCCACCATTGTACGAAGATTCATAGGAAGCCTGTCCACATGATGATAAGCCAACAATTGCATCACCTGCTTGAATGGTGTGATTCGAGATCACATCGGAGCGTTTCATTCGGCAAGTAACAGTACTATCTACAATTATCGTGCGAACCAAATCACCCACATCAGCGGTTTCACCGCCTGTAGAGTGTATTGATATACCATTTTGACGAAGATTTTCCAATACCTCTTCAGTTCCTTTTATAATAGCCGAGATAACTTCACCTGGGATAAGATTTTTATTCCGTCCAATGGTTGATGATACCAAAATATTATCAGTAGCACCCACACATAGTAAATCGTCCACATTCATAATTAATGCATCCTGGGCTATCCCAGTCCAAACCGACATGTCGCCAGTCTCTTTCCAATAGAGATAAGCCAACGACGATTTAGTTCCAGCTCCATCAGCATGCATGATGTTACAATAATCGGCATCACCACCTAAAATATCAGGTATGATTTTACAAAAGGCTTTTGGGTATAAACCTTTATCAATGTTCTCGATGGCTTTATGCACATCTTCTTTTGAGGCAGAAACCCCTCTTAAGTTATACCTTGATTCAGTATTCACGAAAATATGTTTTTAAACAGGCAGACAAAAGTAATACAATCTTTTGGCATCATCAATTAATAATGGATGAGTTCACAAATTCAGTTACAAATTTTCAATCAACTACAATTCAATTAATTTGATTGAACATAATCCAGCAAATCATACAAATTAAACAGATGCCCCCCGTTTTCATCTTCGAACGAACAAATAAACGACCACTCGACAATAAATACCCCAATAAAAATCAAACAATCAATACAAAACTGATATTTATCACACTAACTACCTCACTAACCCCTATTTTTAAAGCCCCTAACAAGAATAAAAACACAAATTTGATAGAATAGCCCTTAAAAATTTATATATTATCACTAAAAGTGATTTTATTATTACAATCTTTTTATATCTTTGACCCGCTAATTGAAAATTAAAATTTGACAACTAAATAACATTTATCATGAAATCAAAATTGGAGTACATTTGGTTGGACGGTACAGTGCCAACACAACAATTGAGAAGCAAAACTAAAGTTGAAGCTAATTTTAGCGGTAAATTAGGAGATTGTCCAAACTGGTCATTTGATGGTTCATCAACCAATCAAGCAACTGGTGGAAAATCGGACTTAGTATTAAAGCCTGTTGCTATTTACCCAGATCCAGCACGTAAAAATGCTTATTTGGTAATGACGGAGGTTATGAATGCTGATGGAACTGCACATTTAACCAATGGTCGCGCACAAATTATTGACGAAGATGCTGATTTCTGGTTCGGTTTCGAACAAGAGTATTTCTTATATGATCCTCAAACAAACAAGCCATTAGGCTTCCCCGTTAATGGGTATCCACTGCCACAAGGCCCTTACTATTGCAGTGTTGGTGGACAAAATGCATTTGGACGCGAAATTGTTGAAGAACACCTAGATCTTTGTATCGAAGCAGGTTTAAACATCGAAGGTATCAATGCCGAAGTAGCTGCTGGACAGTGGGAATTCCAAATTTTCGCTAAAGGTGCTCATGATGCTGGTGACCAGATTTGGGTTGCTCGTTATATGCTTGAGCGTTGCGCTGAAAAATACGGCGTAGTTGTTAACTGGCACTGTAAGCCTCTTGGTGATACCGACTGGAATGGTTCAGGTATGCATGCAAACTTCTCAAACAGCGTATTAAGAACATGTGGTTCAAAAGAAACTTACGAGAAAATTTGTAAAGCATTCGCTCCTGCTGATATCATTAAAGCTCATATGGATGTTTATGGTGCTGACAACCACCTACGTTTAACTGGAAAACACGAAACTCAGTCGTGGGATAAATTTAGCTTTGGTGTTTCTGACCGTGGTGCTTCAATCCGTATCCCTCTTATCACAGTTGATAAAGGATGGAAAGGATGGTTAGAAGATCGTCGTCCAAACTCGGCTGCTGATCCATATAAAGTTGCTGCTATTATTATAAAAACTGTTCACACAGTAAAATAAAATCATATCATATATAAAAAAGGTGTTTCGAATTAACGAGACACCTTTTTTTTGCATAAAAAAACTGCACCAGTTAAAGTGCAGTTTTCAAATAAACAAAATCTAAACCCTAAAATCAACCTCATTGTTTACTCGATTTCTTTGAAGTTAAACCGATTTGTGACTACGACTAATTCATCAAAACTCAATTCATCTAACTGTTCAATAGGCAATTGAGCAATTTCAATATTCGACAATTTCTTTATTTCCATTGCTTTATTCCCTGATTTATACACAGCACTAGCTCCCAAAATTAATAAAAGTGTAAAAATCATCCACACCATCCCTCTTCTCCAATTCATAACCTAGCATTTAATAGTTCCCAACTACACTAATGTTACGAAAATTGAGGTGAAAGGTTTCTATGCAATGATTAGTTTAACGCATTTTAATACTTAAATACATGTGAAGAAGAATGAGACAACAATGAGCAGATATTCTCAATATCCCATTTACCACAGAAAAAGATATTAGATGATTCGAACAATTTCATGTTTTACTCATCTAATACCTCTCTATCTATTTTTTTAATTGCTATCACTACAAGTAATCAGAAACAGGGGCACAGGTGCAAATCAAATTACGATCACCATAAGCATCATCTATTCGCCCAACAGATATCCAAAATTTATTCTCGCGAATCCACTCCAATGGGAAAGCAGCTTTTTCTCGTCCATAAGAATGATTCCATTGATCAGAGACAACTTTATAATCGGGATGAGGCGCATTTTTAAGTACATTATCTATCGAATCGGCTTTACCATCGACAATTTCTTTTATCTCACTAAAAATTGACAACATGGCTTCAATAAATCGATCTAATTCTTGAAGGGATTCACTTTCTGTCGGTTCAATCATCAAAGTTCCATGAACAGGAAAAGATAATGTAGGGGCATGAAAACCATAATCCATCAACCGTTTTGCAATATCAGCTTCTGTAATACCAGCCATCGTTTTCAAATGACGACATTCTAATATCATTTCATGAGCTACTCGCCCATTTTCACCTGTATATAAAATTCCATATTGATCTTTTAGTTTTTCGGCTAAATAATTGGCATTCAGAATTGCAACTTTTGTAGCCTGAGTCAAGCCTTTAGCTCCCAACATTTTAATATAGCCATAGGTTATTGGTAAAATACTGGCACTTCCCCATGGAGCAGCTGAAACGGCAGAAATACCTTTTCGATTGTTATTAATAACTGTATGGGTAGGTAAAAAAGGTACTAAATGAGCTGCCACACATATGGGGCCAACTCCTGGCCCTCCGCCTCCATGTGGTATTGCAAATGTTTTATGTAGATTTAAGTGACACACATCAGCACCAATTAATGCAGGATTGGTTAATCCAACCTGAGCATTCATATTAGCCCCATCCATGTAAACTTGAGCACCGCAATCGTGAATGATTTTGCAAATTTCGCGAATTGACGACTCGAAAACCCCATGAGTAGAAGGATAAGTAACCATTAAGCACGACAGTGAATCTTTAAATTCTTCAGCTTTTTGACGTAAATGATTCACATCAATATTTCCTCTTTCATCGCAATTAACCACAACCACATCCATGCCTGCCATTACAGCTGTTGCAGGATTAGTTCCATGAGCTGAAGAAGGGATGATGGCTACTTTTCGATGGTGATCACTTCGGCTTTGATGATAAGCCCTAATAACCATTAATCCGGCGTACTCACCTGCGGCACCACTATTGGGCTGAAGACTAACATCAGCAAACCCCGTAATTTCAGCCAAATCGTGACGTAACTCATGAAACATCTCATGATAGCCAGCAGCCTGATCGATAGGGACAAAAGGATGAATACCACCAAACTGAATCCAGCTCAATGGTAACATTTCGGTTGCAGCATTAAGTTTCATGGTACACGAACCGAGCGAAATCATAGAATGCGTTAATGAAATATCGCGACGCTCCAACATTTTGACATAACGAACCATGTCGGTTTCGCTACGGTATTTATTAAAAACATCCTCTGTTAAATATTCAGATGATCGCAAAAATGACTTATCGAGAGTAAATAATTCTGAAATGGCAACAATCCTAGGAACAGGTAAGTGAGCAGCTTTTGCGAATACTTTAACAATCCAGTTGACATCTTCTAGATTCGTTGTTTCATCGATACTTAAGCCAACATCTCCATTAGAATAATATCGAAAGTTCATTTCAAGATCTAAAGACATTCGCTCAATATCGGCTAATCCAACACCTGCAGGAATAGCAAAACGAATGGTATCAAAATAATTCTCATTCAGTTGATTGTAACCCAACTTCTCAACTTCCTGAGCGATTAAGCTAGCAATGCTATGAATTTGAAGTGCTATTCGTTTAATTCCTTCAGCACCATGATAAACTGCATAAAAACCTGCCATAACAGATAGCAAAGCCTGAGCTGTGCATATATTTGAGGTAGCACGCTCGCGCTTAATGTGTTGTTCGCGCGTTTGAAGAGCCATGCGCAAAGCTCTTTTACCATTCACATCCCGCGAAACTCCAATAATCCGTCCCGGCATGGAACGCTTGAGCGCATCTTTAGCTGCAAAAAATGCTGCATGAGGCCCACCATAACCCATAGGCACACCAAAGCGTTGAGAGGAACCAAAAACAATGTCAGCTCCCCATTCGCCTGGAGGCGTTAACAAAGCTAAACTTAGTAAATCAGCTGCAACAGCCATTTTACAATCGCTTTGCTGAGCTTGAATTGCAATTTTGGAATAATCAACCACACTGCCATTGGAATTAGGATACTGAACAATACATCCAAAATGATTTTCAGAAAATTTAAAATCAGTATAATTCAAATATTCAATCTCAATGCCCAAGGGATTAGCGCGGGTTTCTAATACAGCTTTTGTTTGAGGCCAAACGGAATGATCGACCAATAATTTATTAGCACCAGCTTTCTCTTTTGTTCGAGATCGCAAATTAAACATCATAATCATTGCCTCTGCTGCTGCCGTTGCCTCATCGAGTAAGGAGGCATTGGCGACCGATAAGCCAGTTAATCCAGTTACAACCGTTTGAAAATTAAGTAAGGCTTCAAGTCGACCTTGCGATATTTCGGCTTGATATGGAGTATAGGAGGTATACCACACAGGGTTTTCGAGCACATTACGAAGAATTACAGCTGGCGTAACTGTATCGTAATACCCCATTCCAATGTATGTATTGTAAACTTTGTTTTTCGAGGCTATCTTAAGAATTTTCCTGTAATACTGACGCTCGGTCAAACCCCCGTCTATTCTCAACTCGTTGTTCAAACGAATAGTTGAGGGAACTGTTTGATCAATCAACTCATCAAGAGTTGAGACTCCCAATGTAGATAACATGGTTTTAATTTCATGATCGCGCGGACCAATGTGACGAGACACAAACATATCGGTAGCCATATAATTAGAGAGATTAAATGTTATTATTCATTAAGACAATGAAAGAATAAATGGTGAGGTTAGAAATGATTTTTATCAAAAACCCAATCTAAAATTATATTAAAAACGAATTATTCTCTTTTTCAAATTTGATTGTTGTAGATGGTCCATGCCCTGGATATACATTAACTCCAGGAGGCAACGTCAATAAGCGGTCTTTAATTCCACTAATCAACATTTCGTAATTACCTCCAGGTAAATCGGACCGACCAATACTTTGATGAAAAAGAATATCTCCACACACTAAACAATTATTTTCTTTAGAGTAAAAAGCAACTCCACCGGGGGAATGCCCTGGAACATGAATCACTTGAAGTTTTGTTTCACCAAACGATACGATATCACCATGCAAACATGACTCATCAATTAAAGGAGGATTATCAGATAATGTTATTCCAAATTGCAAAGCATAATCTTTCGCTTGTGCAAGAAAAAATGCGTCGTGTGGATGACCAACAATTGGAATCTTATATTTATCAACAACATATTTTAATCCAAATATATGATCGATATGAGAATGTGTTAACAAGACTTTAGTTGGTATAAGCGAATTCGCTGAAATAAAATCGGAAAGAACCTTCTCTTCTTGGGTGCTTAAACAACCTGGATCAACAATAACACACTCCCCTGATTCGTCGTACAAAACAAAGGTGTTTTCCTGAAAAGGATTAAAACAAAATATTTCAATTAGCATAATACATAAATTAGAAAGACATAAATATCAAACAGTTACTTAATTTGCTCAATGCCTGTTAACATTGGAACAAAGGCACACTCGCCCAATTCTTCTTGCTCAAAATCGGAATCAGAAATTCTAACAATTCGAGTCATGATTTGTTTTTTATCTCCAACAGGAATAACCATAACACCTCTAATTTTTAGCTGCTCCAGCAAATCCCTTGGAATAACGGGCGCGCCAGCAGTAACCAAAATTTTATCAAATGGGCTAATTTGTGGCAAGCCCTTGTATCCATCACCTAAATACATTCGCAATTGGTATCCAAGTGAATTCAACAGGACACTGGTTTTTTTATATAATTCGGGTTGACGTTCAATCGAATATAGTTTTGCCCCAAGTAAAACCAAAACAGCAGCCTGATATCCAGATCCTGTACCAACCTCTAATACCGTTTCGCCTACTCGAACTCCAAGCAGTTGAGTTTGTTGTGCTACAGTAAAAGGCTGAGATATAGTTTGTCCGGCAGCAATTGGAAAAGCCTTATCGGAATAAGCAAAATTTATAAATCCTCGATCGATAAATAAATGTCTGGGGACAGTACCAATGGCTTTTAGTACTAACTCATCTTTAATGCCTTTTTGCCGCAACTCTTGTATTAATCGAGTACGCAAACCTTGATGCCTATAAGTATCGTGATTGTTATTCAACATGATCGCAAATTTAAACTTTATCCCCTAATTTTGCATTATAAAAATCGATTCCAATTCAACAAATTAGTACAAATGCATCAATCAATTTCATTTTTCAAGTGTTATGTAGCATAACATTAATCGAGAATTTAGTCAGAATATTTTACCTTTATCGATCAAAAGAAAATATTTTAAAAAAATATTGACGCTTAAAATAAGATCAACACAATAAAACAAAGGAATATAGGTTAAAATACCATGGAACAACCAAAGCGCATTAACATACAAAGGTTACTATTTATAGCATTATTTTTTGACTTTATTGCAGGTGTTTTAGTATTTATTACAACATCTCATATTCTCCGCTTTTTACTCCCAAGCGATGCCAAAACCTATAATTTTGACTTTGCTATTAGAGCCATCACCTTTTCACTTTGCATCATATTTGTTTTGTATTTGAGTGGTCAATACCGTCAGTTAAACAATAAAGGACTCGTTAAAATACTACTTCATACCTTAGGCGCAATGGTGGCTTTTTGGATAATAGCTGCTATGCTCTTGATTAATTTAATGACACCCAAAACACTCCCTGAATACATTACTATTTTCCTTAAATTAAGTCTTTCATCAACTACTATCATCCTTGCATTTAGACTAGTGATTTACAGTTATATAGTACTTGCTACTGATTTTCGTAAATTAGCTACTTATGCGATACTTGTAGGGAATAACCAAAAAGCGGAAACCATCTATAACGAAATTAAGCGGATTCCTCATCACCGCAATTTGTTCATTATCGGCTATATAAGTATTGATGCTTCGGTAATCCCAAGTTTCAGCCATGAAATTAAATGTTTAGGAAATATAAATGCATTGGCAAGTAATATTATCGACAAACATACACAGGAAGTGATAATTGCCTTAGAATCGACTGAGCATAAAACAATTCAAAAAGTATTAAATATTACTAAAAACTTAGATGTTATCACCCGAATAACTCCCGATTTAACCGATATTATGGAAGGAACAGTTAAGATGAATAACATTAAGAGTATTCCTTTTGTCACCATCCACAACCATACCATGCCAGTTTGGCAAATGTTTTTAAAAACAGTTATGGATGTCATTTTTTCTCTTAGTGCTCTTATTGTATTTCTTTTTTTTCTACCGTTTATTGCACTAGCAATCAAGCTTGATTCAAAAGGACCGATATTTTATCATCAAGAAAGGCATGGTAAAAACATGCAACCTTTTAAAATGATAAAATTTAGATCGATGTACACAACTGCAGAATCAAATGGACCTTTGCTTTCATCAATTGGTGATGAAAGAATTACTCGTGTTGGCAAGATTTTACGACAATGGCATATTGATGAAATACCTCAATTTATTAATGTACTAAAAGGAGACATGTCGATTGTGGGGCCAAGACCCGAGCGGAAATTTTTTATCGACCAAATATCGGTTTTAGCACCTCATTATACGCATTTATTTAAGGTTAAACCGGGCATTACAAGCTGGGGAATGGTTAAGTATGGTTATGCTGAGAACATTGAGCAAATGATTGAACGATCGCAGTACGATCTATTATACTTAGAAAACATGACTTTACTTGTTGATTTAAAAATAATGGCCTACACGCTAAAATCAATAATCATTGGCGATGGAAAATAAAAAGTTAGGATCTGACATCTACAAATCCTCACTTTTTTTTGATTAAATACTAACTGGTGAAATTTATAATAAGTGAATACAGAGATAGAAATCTATATAATTCAAACAGTTTCTTAGTTTTTATTAATCTTTTGAAAAAAACCACTCCCATTTCTATTAATAATTTGTAAAACATACATCCCATTATCCCAGTTTTTAGATGGAATGGTTATTTCTTTGAACTCCGACTGTGTATTATAAATCAAGCGACCAGACAAATCGAATATCTTAATTTGATATTGACTTGTGATTGGATTTGTAATAACCAGTGTTTCGCTAAATGGATTTGGGAAAGAGACGATAGCAGCGCTAAAACTATTATTACTTATTCCCGTTCTGACAGTAAATCCTTTTAGTCTCTTTTGGGAATAGAGTTTATATCCACCAGGTGCTAAAGCAATGGTCATATTAACATCAGTTACATCAATACTATCTCCTTTAAAATAGTTATACCATATGCCGGTGGCACTAAATTCGGCAGGTGTGTTAACCGAAACCATCCCAAAATTACCAAGTATTCGAACATCTGATTGAGGTTGAGATAGAAGTATTTTTTTTACTCCTCCAGCTAAATCTAAAGTATAATTTGTTGTTGAAAACACAGGCTCACTTTCTTTTAAGTTTATTAACGTGGCATATACATTAAAGAGTTTTAAGCGGTCAGCATCTGATAAATAGTCCCATTTTGGTGGTTTTTGTCCAACTCGCCCTCCTGTATCAATAGAAATATCGTAACCCATTTCACCAAATTGCCACACCATTTTGGGACCAGGTATTGGGAAAAAGAAATTTGCAGCCAGTTGCATACGACTCAAAGCCGTTGTAGCAATCCGAGTATTGTATTCCCCCAAGGTGTTGCCATACAAAAAGTTTCGAGCCATTAAACGCTCTTCATCATGACTTTCCATGTAACTCACCAAATGAGGTTGATCCCATCCTCTGGTTTTATAATTATTCCACGACAAATCAGATTTATTGTTCTCTGTCCATCCCATTGTTCCTTCGTTGTAATTGGTGTTACTATTACCCCAAAGTAAAATTCCAAAATTAGCCAACTCTTTTTCTTCGACATTATCGCTCAAATGCTCGAAAATTACATAGGCATTACTTTTGCGTTTCCAAATTTCGGAAGCCATACGTTTAAGTATTGCAATTCGCGAAGCATCGTATTCACTTGCCCAACTATTTGCAGGATAAGGAGTATTGGTAAATCCTTTGGTGAAATCAAATCTAAAACCATCTAATTTGTATTCACTCATCCAAAAAGAACAAATACTATCCACAAGAGCTTTGGTATGAGGACTTTCGTGATTAAAATCATAACCCCATTGAGCATCGGGATTTAACATGTTAGAATTACGGTTATACCACGGATTATTAGCTGCTGGTTTTCCTCCATCGAGATACATTCGAGCAAATGATGATTGACCATATGAATGGTTTAAAACCATGTCCATAATAACTGCTATACCATTTTGATGACAAGCATCAATAAATGCTTTATAATCATTAGCAGTACCATAAGCCTTATCAGGTGCAAAGTAAAATGATGGATTGTACCCCCAACTATCGTTTCCTTCAAATTCATTAAACGGCATCAGTTCAATTGCATTCACTCCCAAGCGTTTAAGATAAGCTAAAGTATCTTTTACCGTTTTAATATCTTTATTTGCCGTAAAATCGCGTATGAGAAGTTCGTAAACAACTAGTTTTTCAGCAGTTGGAGCAACAAAACTAGTTGTTATCCAATTGTATGCAGTAGTATTAGTTGAAAATACAGAAACCAAATCTTCCGTTTTATTTATAGGATATGGTTTTAAATTAGGATAAACTGTTGTTGGAATATATTTATCGTTCCAAGGATCCAGAATTTTATTGGTGTATGGATCGGCCAACTTCAAATTCCCATCGATTAAATACTGATATGCATACTCAGTATTGACTAATAGGTTGTCAAGGGTAAGCCAGAAATAATCACCATTTTTTTTCATCTGAAACAAACTGGTTGGCATCCAATTATTAAAATCGCCAATTAAATAAACATAGTTTTTATAGGGTGCAAATAGTTTTAACGTGACCTGCGTTGGGGAAATAACATTGGCTCCTCGTTTTAAATCCGAAGGCAATGGTTCTATAACTGGTGCAGAGTAAACTAAAAACTTCAGGGAATCGGACTTTGCATCACCAGTACCACTAGCCAATGCTCGAATTGTATAATTTCCAGAAGTAGGTGCAGTCAAATTGTATTGTAGAGATTGATCATTTACCGTCTTAACCAAATCCTGATTCAAATAAAGATCAATTTTATCGTTATTTGAAGCAGAAACTGATACCGCAATATTCTCTCCCGGTTGAACAATTAAAAATTTGGATGTAGGAGTTGTGATTGAGATATTAATACCCGTTTCATACACTTGAGCAAGCATATCCTTATTTCCAACATCTTTACCTTCAGGAGTACCTGTACTACCGCGAAATACAAAAGCCATTTTCAATATTTTCTCAGTCGCCGGTACATTATAAAACTGACGAATAGTTGAGCCGATAGTTAAAGTATAAATATCGGTAGTTATTCGTGTTAACTTACACACTGGCAAATTGACTGCCCATGTAGCTTTAACATATTTCCAGTCGCTATCCGAAGTGCTTTTATCAGTAATCACTCCTGTGTGCGCATACACATCACCAGTAAAACTTTTCAGTCCAGCATTGCCTAAAGCAGCATTAAAAGTGATAACAACTTGCTGATTATCGGTTAGAAATGTTGGGTTTGTAGAAATAACCTGAGCTGATAAGCTGATACAAATTAAAAACAAAGAGATAAGCGTGTATAATCGTTGCATAATAATATTATTTAAATCAAACCTTCATTTTCCTTTATGTTTAAAACAATAATGTTAAAATCAAGAAATTAAGATTAACAGTAATTTATTAATTATTGCGAGACAGTGCTAAAACTTTTTGTGCTATTAATCTCTTAAAAAAACATATAAAACCTCAACTTCTTAAGAAGCAGAGGTTTTTGGTTTAAGTAAAAGAGATAGAAGTTGTATTCTATCTCTTTCTAGGTATTAATTAATTTTTTGTCACAGTAGCTTTTAATCCCCATGGATCAAAAGTAACGGTATAATTTCCATCAGTTGCAACCGATAAATTAGTACCTCCAGCTGTTAGCGCACCTAATTCCCCGCCATAGCTAACATCCCATGCATCATTAGCTCTGAATTTAAAGAAGCCAGAAGATACCAAATCAAGTGTTATTGTAAAAACCTTAGTGGTATTATCCCATGTCATGTTTTTATCGATATCCCAATTGCCTTGAGCATCACCAATAATACCCCAGCGATTTGCAGCATAAGTGTAATCAAGAGGTTTGCTTAAATCTAAAGCAATGGCATAATCAGATTCAACTGAAATTGCAATATTTTCACCTCCAACATTTAATTTTTCGTTAGCAGCAGTACTTCCATAATTATAATCCCAGTTATGATTTGCACGAAATTTAAACTGAGCAGCTGTTAAGTGGACTACGCCTCTCCATGTTTTTGAAGCTGGATCATAAACTAATGCTGTTTCATCATTCCAAGTATTTGGAGTAGCATCACCAATAACACCCCAAACAGTAGCAACTGCAGTAAAGGTCATTGGTGTAACACCAGCATTTACATTTAATTTATAGTAACCTGCTGGGGAAGCCATGTTTCCTCCAGATTCGCTTAAAGTGCCACTTCCTCCATTACCATAATTTGGACCATCCCAACTAGGCTGAGAAGCAATTTTCCATTCGTTGGTTGCATTAGCCATATAAACATATCCCTCAACATCATCAGGTGCAGATGAAATACTCTTAATTTGAGGTGAATTCTCAGGAGCCCAATTCGCCAATACTGAACCAGGATAGCTTCCTTCAACATAATCACCCGGAATATTCCAAGTTCTTGTATCAACAGTTGTTGTAAACTCAACCTGCTCCCCATAACTTATACCTACACTATTAATTGCATAGGCACGAACATAATAAGTAGTAACACCTGTTAAACCTTTCATTTCACTTATAAAAGCCCCAGTACCGATACCATCAACAGTTTTACTAATAGTGTCAGCCACAGTAGGGTTTGCTGTTATAGCAAAAACGATTCCACGAGCAGTAACATTTGCACCTCCAGCATTAGTAATATTGCCACCACCGATTGCACTTATACCTTTAATTTCTGAAATAGCTACTGTAGAAATGGTTGGTAAAATAGGTAGTGTAGTAAAAGTAATCTCCTTGCCATAAAGAGTATCGGTTTCATTTATAGCATACGCTTTTGCATAATAGGTTGTAGCATAATCCAAATCGGTTAAACGAACATCGAATGTCGCTCCACTCACATCTCTATCGAATATTACCTTATTGTCAGCGATAGTTGGATTTGCAGCTAATTTATAACAAACACCTCTTTCAGCAAAACCATCTCCTTGTGCCACAACAAAACCAATAACTGTAACAGCATTAGATGTGAGCTCTTTAAGTTCCGATGATGTAGATAACTTTGGATCCAATCGAACCTCCGACATCTCTTTTGTACAGGATGAGAAAATCATTGCCGAGGCGACAATAACAGTCAAAAACCTATAAATATTTATTTTTTTCATATAAATTCTTTTTAACGTTTATCACTAATTAATTCTTAACAATGGTAAAAGTTCCAATTTCGCCAGCGTCGTTTACAATGGTAAGTGTAAGTGTATAATTACCTGCCTTTACTGCAATATTATCACCATTATGAACTAAATCAACTTTAGACCCACCTTTAGCAAGACCCAAATTCCAAGCCCAACCATCGTTTTTACGAAATTTATATTCACCATCAATTAAATCAACAGTAATTTTCCATGTTCCGCTTTTTGAATCATAATTCATCTTAGTGTCGGGGCTGTTCCAAGCATTTGGAGTAGCTGATCCAACAAGACCAATCTGGTACTCAGAAACACTGTAGGTTAAAGCATTAACATCGGCAGAAAACTGATGCCATCCACTTGCCCCAGCAATAATACCAGCTCCATTTACTGCTAAAGCACTTCCTGCTGCCCCATATGACATATCTGAATCTGGATCTAATAAAGTAAAAGCTTTGGTTGCATCTAATTTTACAAAACCATTATAGATACCATTTCCAAGAGGAGATTCGATTTTCTGAACCAATCCTGAATTGATTAAATCCAATCGAGGTAATCCATAAATGGTTACATCAGCCGTTTTCACTAACGAAACATATTCAAAAGGCATATCACTTGTTCCTGGAGCTCCAGTACCAGCATCAACAACCAGTACTGAACGAAGGCGGAAATCTAATGAGGAGATTTTATCCGCATCAAACTTTTTAAGTAAAATACCATTCAAATAGCTAACAGTCATCTTTATCGAGGTAATTTTCACACCTGTAAAAACAACCAATGGATCAGCGAAATTTGTACCTGCAATTGCAGCTTCAATAAAATATTTCGTAGATGCGTTAAATCCAGGATCAACTGGGGTAGCCATAAACTCGACTGTGTCTGTTGCGTTAATCCGTTGAAGGGTCAAATTTGGCAACGTCACGATGGACGGTACTGCTGGGGCTTCTAACATCACTACTTTATCTTCGTCCTTTTCACAAGAAACAAAAAGCGCGATAAACCCGATGAAAGCCAAATATATAATTAATCTATTCTTCATTGTACATTCATTTAAATGATTAATAACCTGTGTTTTGCAATATGTTTGGATTTGCAGAAACTTCATCACCCGGTATAGGAAAAATATTCAAGTGACTGCTTGTTGCCGAACCATTAAATACGCCACCTTTCCACTGCCATGTATAAGTTCCATTGGTGAATTGACCAAAACGAACCAAATCAGTACGACGTTGACCTTCATAATAAAATTCACGCCCACGTTCGTCCAATAAGAATTTTACAGTTAACTGTGTTTCTGTGATATTACCGGAGGTATTACCATAAGCACGTTCACGGATAACATTCACATCCTTAATTGCATTGGCTTTATCACTCATTCGATACAAAGCCTCAGCTCTCATTAAATAAGCATCAGCCAATCGGAAAACTGGAAAATCTGTACTTGCATAAGCTGGGTTATAATTTGCTGCTTGAGATCCATTAGTGTTTTTAGCAGTAAACTTGTATACCCCAATACCATAATCGCCACTTGAAGAAGCACTAGGAATATCCATGCTTTTCTTCATCTTAAGCAATACTCTCTTGTCTTTGCTTTGAGAAAATAAAACATCAGATGAAGGTACAGGAACATTACCGTAAGTAGCTAAAGTATCTACAAGTACATTCATAAATTGTTTCCTAGTTCTGTTTCCATTCCAGTTTGTATTTTCCGTTAGGCCATGGAAATCTTCAGCTCTAATATAGGTAGCATCACTACTCGATTCAATCAAAAAAGTAGTTCCAACATATCCTTGTGTATTAACACCATCTTGTACCCAACCAAAAATCATTTCAGGATTGTTAGGACGGTTGTTATCAGCGCAAAAATTTTGACGATAATTTGTTGCTAAGCTATAAGCAGGACTTGCAATGACCTTATCTGTATAGTACTTACAACTGTCCCATTTAGCTGTTCCTGTATAAACTTCAGCATTTAAATAAACTCTTGAAAGTAACATCCATACAGCACCTTTATCAGCTTGAGGATAAGAAGATCCAGGCTCACCCACTTTATCTGCAATGTCTCTCAATTCAGAAACAACATATTTAAACAAATCAGCTCGTTGAATTTGTTTGGGATAAAATATCCCAACACCATCAAGCTCAGTTGTGAATGGAGGATTTCCAAAAAGATCCATATGCCAAGAATAAGCAAGAGCTCTTAAGAAACGTGCTTCAGCGTTGTATTTCATCACGTCAGGATCTGTATTACCTGCAGTTAATTTAATAAACTCATTCGCATAAGTAATACTTAAACCCAGACGTTGATAAAGAGCTGTTAAGAATGGATTATTGGGGCTCCATGTTTGTGTATTCAAATCTGCAATACCAACATCACCCCATGCACAAATCGCTTCATCAGTGGTAATTTCCTGAACGTTCCATAAAGCCCGCATGGTTGTAAAAAATGCGTTATCTGACGCAACAATATCAGCACCTCCGTTTGATCCTTGTCCTTCGATTATAAAACTGGCATATATTTTTGCAAGTACCTGTTTAGTATATTCAGGTTTATCGTTCAAATTACCTGAAAGAATAGAACTAGGATCAATAGGTTTTACATCCAAGTCATCTACACATGAGGTAAATAATCCTGTGGTAAACCCAATCATTATAATTAGAAATATTTTTTTCATATCATTCTATTTATTGAAAAATTAATACGTTAAACTAACACCAAGCATAAATATTTGCGGACGAGGATAGAAATTATTATCAATTCCTCCAGCAACTTCAGGGTCAATTCCTTTATACTTAGTAACTGTCAATAAATTTTGAGCAGTTAAACTAACGCGAGCAGATAGTTTATTAAATACCTTATCGAAAGTATAACCTGCACTCATATTATCTAATTTGAAAAACGATGCATTTTCCACAAAGTAATCGCTGGTAAACTGCCGCTTAACAAATTGAGAATCATTTAAATATTTAGGCATGTTTTTCCAATAACCAATTTGATACATCTGATCGAATGATGCTCCAGCAGCCACTTGATTGTAAACATAATTACCAATGCTAGCACGACTTGACGCAGAAAAATCGAAATTTTTATAGGTAAAACGAGCTGATAAGCCTAATAAGAAATCCGGATTTGGATTTTTATAAACATACTTATCACTATTATCTCCATTCACAACTCCACCTTCGCCTGATAAATCAACATATAATCCTTCAATTGGTTTACCTACAGCATCATAAACTTGACTATTAACAAAATAAGAATATCCGGTTTCTCCCACACGAGTTACTTGCTTTTGACCAGTAAAGGCATCACCATAAAGAATTCCAATGTACTTAGGATCATCTGTTAATAAAAGTTTGGTGATTTCATTTTGATTGTATGTAACATTAAACCCAATGTTCAAAGACATGTCTGGTTTTGAAATAGGTATAACATTTAAAGCTATTTCAACTCCTTTGTTTTCAAGACTCCCCACGTTAGTAATTAATTTATTTGAGAAATTACTACCTGTTGGAACAACTACTTGATTTAATAAATCGGATGTTGTGCGTTTGTAAACATCAACAGAACCTGACAAACGATTCTTCAAGAATCCAAAATCCAATCCAATGTTCTGAGTTTCGGTTTCCTCCCACTTAATATTAGGATCATAGGGATTAGGCCGAAGAGTAGGAATAAACTGACCGTCTATATAGTAATAAGAACCTGTTGATGAAGATTGATAAACAGCTTGTGCTGGATAATCACCACCAATGTCTTGTTGACCTGTAACACCCCATCCTATCCGTAATTTCAAATCTGATATAGCATCTACACTTTTAAAGAAAGATTCTTCTTTAAGTTTCCATGCGAAAGCTGCGGATGGAAATATGCCCCAACGATTGTCTTTACTAAAACGGCTTGAGCCGTCATTACGGACAGTAAATGTCAATAAATAACGATTATACATTGAATAGTTTAAACGACCAAAAAACGAAATTAAATAGTTTTCTGTAGCAAACAGTGAAGTAGAAGGTATTTGAACAGGATGCGTAGCATCGGAATAACCATCTGTAAAACTATCCGATTCGCGCTTGAAGTGTTGCCATGAATAACCTCCTGTAGCATCTATATTACTTTCTAAGAAACTCAAGTTTTTATTATAATTCAAATAAAAATCTAGCAAAAAATTTTGGTTCTTGCCAGTGTAATTGTTGATTTTACCCCAACGAGGAGTGGTAAGCACCGAAGGTGAAGTGGTTGGACGGTTGTTATGACCATCACTTTCGGTATAGTCGCCTGCCAAATTTAAATTCGCACGTAATTCAGGAATAAAAGGTACTTTGTAATCAAGTTGTAAATTACCAATTACTCTTTTTACTTGTGCTTTATTATCAGCAACCAGTAATTGTTCAACCGGGTTAGCAGTTCCTAAGTTTGCACCATAATTAGGCCACTGATAATATCCATCAGAATTTACATTTCCATCATAAATAGGCTGAGTAGGATCCATGTTAATTGCAGAACCTATCGCACCTGTATCACCAAAATTATTATTGGTTATCATCCCTTTTGCATTGGCATTCACTTTAAGATCACCATTAAAAAAAGAAGGATCCAAACTAAGAGAACCGGTAAATCTTTCTAAGTCGGTATTCTTCATAATGCCTTCTTGGTTTGTATAACCAAAAGAAGCACGATAAGGTAGTACTTTATATGCACCAGAAAGACTCAAGTTATGGTCATGAGTTAATGCAGTTCGAAAAATTTCTTTCTGCCAATTGGTATTGTACATACCTAATTTAGTATAACTACCTGCACCAAATAAACTTTCTTTTTCGAAAGCTATTTGTCTAATTTCATCACCTGAATAAACGTCAATAAAGTTAATTGCAGCAGAAACAGATGTATTTACATTATAGTTAATGCTTAAAGCAGCACCCGCTTTTCCTTTTTTAGTGGTAATTAAAATTACACCATTCGAAGCACGAGAACCATAAATTGCAGTTGCAGATGCATCTTTTAAAACGGTAAATGTTTCAATGTCATTAGGATTTACAAATGATAAGAAGTTACTACTTCCAGATACATTGTTATTATCAATTGGTACTCCGTCAATAATAATTAGCGGATCATTGCTCGCTTGTAATGAAGATCCACCACGTACACGAATGGTTGCACCACTTCCTGGAGCACCACCTGCTGTTGTAATAATAACACCAGCACTTTTACCAACTAATAAATCCTGAGGAGAAGTAATAGCTCCTTTATTAAAATCTTTTGCGCTCACAACGGCAACAGAGCCGGTAGCATCTGATTTTTTAACTTGTCCATAACCAATAACAACTACCTCATCAACACCAAATGTTTCAGATGCAAGCCTTACGTTAATTACCGTTTGCTGTCCTACAACAAAATCTTGAGCTGCATATCCAATAAACGAAAATTGAAGTGTACTCCCTGCATCAGCCTTCAAACTGTACGTTCCGTTAGGTGTTGTGATTGTACCAATTGTACTACCTTTAATAACTACAGTAACTCCTGGTAGAGGTTGCCCATCGGCAGAATCAACAACCTTTCCTGTCACATTCATCTCCTGGCCAAAGGCTCCGTGTAACGAAACCCAACCTACGAAAAGAAACAGGATTTTTAATAAATTAATTTGTTTTCTCATAAAACTTGATTTAGAAATAATTTAACAAAACAATTCCATGTTTAACTCTAATTGGAGCTAGAACCGCTTTAAAAATTTAAGAAGACTTTTTTAGACCTTTTCCTAAGAGACTGATTTCCAATGTTTGGATAAAACAAATTTAGAGCAAGGAATTCGAAAATAAAACAGTTTTTAACATCGGTTGTCAGTTTTAAACACTTAATTCTATGCAATCGATTGTGGAGACGTTTGCGAATTCGTTTGCACAAATTCCATGTGTTGCACAACATGTTTTCCGGGTGAAAAAATATGGCTTAAAATGTAACTTTTATAAAATGGAACATGATAAAACTCATAAGAATAATATCACACTACTGTTTTTTCAAATATTTAATAATTAAACTAATCTGCTAATATGAATTTAAGAGGGTTGTGTGAAAAAAGAAAATCTATTTAAAAATTCTGAGTTGAAGCATCTGAATATATATCTTTGATGCCGCTCCGAAACAAAAATAATATTGTTCTGATTGGTTGGCGAACTATCACAATTCAATACAAAAAAATTAATTATCAATTACTTAACTAGAAATTAATTTTACGCCATTAGAGCTAATAAATTCCATTGTTAAATAATTTTAACAATTCAATAAATAATTCTATGTTTTTAGTATATTTAATTGCAAAACCATCTTAGAGTATCGAATAATAAAAATAACAATACATTAAGATGACAACTGAAAACCGATAAAGAGAAATTCGACACTTTAACACAAACGAAAACCAATGAAATCGCATCAAATTACGATTAAAGACATTGCAAAAATATTAGGCATTTCAGCCTCAACCGTTAGTCGCGCATTAAAAGACCATCCCGATATAAGTCCCGAAACCAAGCGTTTGGTGCAAACATTTGCCGAAAAAGTAAATTATCGCCCAAACGCATTGGCGTTAAGCCTTCGACTCTCGAAAACATTTACCATTGGAATTGTCATCCCTGAAATTGTTCACCACTTTTTTTCATCGGTTATAAGTGGCATTGAAGATGTAGCCTATGCCGAAGGCTATCGAATTATGATTTGTCAAAGCAATGAAAATTACACACGAGAATCAATTGATGTACAAGCGCTGGTTGACAATAGAGTTGATGGCATTTTGATATCAATGAGCAAGACAACTAAAAACTTTGATCACTTTAAGAATATAGTTGATAATGAAACCCCATTGGTGTTTTTTGATCGTATATGTACCGAAATTGAAACCGACAGAGTGGTAGCAGATGATTTGGAAGGAGCTCGTATTGCTGTCAGCCATTTAATTTCTCAAGGATGTAAAAAAATTCTTCATTTAGCTGCTCCTCACCATTTATTGATAGGCAAAAACAGATTAGATGGCTATAAAAAAGCGTTAGAACAAAACGGCATTGAATTTAACCCTCGATTGATATTAAATTGCGACACAAGAGAAGATGTAGTTGCATTGCAAAAACAGATTATTACACTAGTTCCCGATATAGATGCAATTTTTGCCGTTAATGACAGTACAGCCATATCTGCGATGCAAATTCTTCAACGTAATGGATATAAAATACCTGAGCAAATTAAAGTAATTGGATTTGGCGATGGTCCAAATGCCACAATTGCTTATCCCACTCTTACAACCGTTGAGCAAAAAGGATATGAAATGGGACGAGAAGCTGTTCGAATACTTATCGACCGTATTAATAATGATGAACCTGACAAAGAATTTAAAACAGTTGTATTAACACCGGAACTAATAACTCGAGAATCGACAGCTATCAAATAAGTGTTTTGAAACGCCAACACAATCAATAAACACACGTTCAATGCGTTAAGGCATTTCAGCCAACTCTAAATATTGGACATCTCTCTTTCGCTACATTACTTCATTACGAATATAAAATAAAACACAAAAGTCATGAATCCACTGAATTTATGCTAATCCTACTCAACTAATTATGGAATATTGAGAATCAAATTGTTTGGAGCATAAATACATGAAACTGTATATTAATTTACACAAATCATGTTAAAGAACAATATTAATTGCAAACGTTTGCGGAAGCCAACATGAAAAAAAAATCGAAAAACTAAAATAATTTTCAAACTAGCGCAAACGTTTGAAATAACAATTCCTCCTAGTAATCAATAAGTTCTTATCTGATATAACAAATTAAATAATACTTAAATATTAAAAAAGCGTTAATTTTGAAATGGATTAAGAGACCACTTTTTTTATTTTAAAGATTTTTTCCTTTCCTAAGAACTGTTCCAACCGGAGCACAAACTATCAATTAGTATTGTTAATAAACTATTAAGAAGCTGTTTAAATTTTATAGATGTACAGATTACAGACTACAGATTACAGAAATAAAAGATAAGAAGATAAAAAGATGAAAATTCTTCATCTGGAATTATCTAAAAAATCTTATCTATTCGTCTATTATCTATTATTCATCCTATCTCTGTATGCATTTAAAATAAATTTAAACAGTTACTAATAATTCTAGGGTTTACTATTAATTAGCTAAATGATAGTTTATATTATCTCACTAAACTGGGCAATATCAATTCGATAATAAAATAAAACATGAAGCAGTTACCAAAACTATCGTTCTGGCAAATATGGAACATCAGTTTCGGCTTTTTAGGTGTTCAGTTTGGCTTTGCCTTACAAAATGCCAATGTAAGCCGAATATTATCAAATCTTGGAGCCGACCTCCATCAACTGCCATTGTTTTGGCTCGCAGCACCAATTATGGGCTTGCTAATTCAGCCAGTTGTTGGCTATGCCAGCGATAAAACATGGAATCGACTGGGACGTCGCTCTCCTTATATTCTTGGAGGTGCAATCGTTTCAATGCTAGCGATGTTTCTTATGCCCAATGCAGCGCATGCGTTTGCATTTATGGCTCCGGTAATTTTCGGAGCAATTATTTTTGCATTAATGGATGGATCCTTTAACGTAACCTTTCAGCCTTTCAGAGCTTTGGTAGCCGACATGTTACCCGAAGTCCAACGGAATGTAGGATATTCAATCCAAAGCTTTTTAATAAATACGGGTGCCGTTATTGGGTCAATTCTTCCCTACGTACTAACAAATGTATTAGGGGTAGGCAATGATGCCCCAGCAGGTCAAGTGCCACCTTCGGTCATTTGGTCGTTTTACATTGGGGGATCGGTACTTATTTTAAGTGTATTGGTAACAGTTTTTAAAACCAAGGAATATCCACCAGCTGAATTCAACGAATACAACAATTTAACTACGGCCGATGTTGAGCATAAAGAAAGCTTTATTCAAACACTCAAATCGATGCCTAAAACCATGATTCAATTAGCAGTAGTGCAGTTTTTTTCGTGGTTTGCTTTATACTTAATGTGGGTATATACAACTCCCGCTGTAGCACAACATTACTGGCATACAACCATAGGCGACGCCTCCTCCGCAGCATACAACGAAGCTGGGAATTGGGTTGGAATCACATTTGGAGCCTACAGTTTTTTTGCCGCAATCTATTCTATTTTCATGCCCCGACTTGCTAAAGCAACTAGTCGCAAACTGGTTTTTTCGTTATCGCTATTTGCCGGTGCGCTTGGATTTCTTTCGATGTTTATTTTCAATACACCTAACTCTCTATTATTCTCTATGATAGGAATTGGTTTTGCTTGGGCAGCTATTCTATCAATGCCATTTGCCATTTTATCAAGTGCACTACCAGCTAAAAAAATGGGCGTTTACATGGGGATTTTCAACATAACAATTGCTGGCCCTCAAATAATTAGTGGACTACTTGGCGGAAGTATTTTAACCTATTTCTTCAATGGAGAAGCAATATATATACTTCTAATCGCTGGCGTTTCTATGGCACTGGCAGGATTATCAGTATTTTTTGTGACAGACAAACCAATACTCTAATTTTATTTCATTAATCAACCCTATTAACTTTTTTAAATACTTTATTAATCGCTTGACAATGGAAATAAAAGCATGTTTATTCGATCTTGATGGAGTACTTGTTGACACAGCGAAATATCACTATATAGCTTGGAAAAAATTAGCAAATAATTTAGGCTTTGATTTTACCGAAGCGGAAAACGAACGATTAAAAGGCGTAAGTAGAATGGCATCGTTAGACATTTTACTAGAAATTGGAAATATCCGTTTATCTGAAAACGACAAAATTAAGTACGCAACTCAAAAAAACGATTTATACGTTTCGTATATCAATAATATGTTACCTGATGAAATATTACCAGGTGCAAAAGAGTATTTAACGACGCTTAAACTAAATGATATTAAAGTAGCACTTGGATCAGCAAGTAAAAACGCAATGGCTATTCTCGATCGACTAAATCTAACATCGTTATTTGATGCCATTATTGATGGAACAAAAGTATCAAACGCCAAACCCGATCCTGAAGTATTTTTAAAAGGAGCTATTGAATTAGGATTACGTCCTGAGCAATGCGTAGTTTTCGAAGATGCCGAGGCAGGCGTTGATGCAGCTATTGCAGGAGGTATGAAATGTATTGGAATAGGATCGCCTACTAATCTGGGCAAGGCAAACTTGGTTATTTCTGGGTTACATGAAATGACATTGTCTTTACTTAAAAAATTATAACATATGAAAAAGTATTTGAAAGACGATGAATGGTGCATTATAGAGGAAGGATTTGATGTTAATCTGCATAAATCGTCAGAAAGTATTTTCAGCTTAGGAAATGGGAAAATGGGACAACGAGCCAATTTCGAAGAGACATACACCGGTCCCACTTTGAGAGGTAGCTACGTAGCAGGGATTTATTACCCAGATAAAACTCGAGTTGGGTGGTGGAAAAATGGTTATCCCGAATATTTTGCTAAAGTACTCAACTCGCCAAATTGGATTGGTATTGATGTTCAGATCGAAAATCAAACACTTGATCTAAATACATGTAAAGTAGTCAATTTCAAGCGTGTATTAAACATGCAAGAAGGTACTTTAACACGTTCATTTGAAGCCACACTTTCGGGCGATAAAAAAATTAAGGTCGAAGCCATTCGTTTTATTAGCATGGCCGATACTGAAAATGGAGTGATTCGCTATTCGGTAACACCATTAAATTTCTCTGGAATTATTGCCTTTACGCCGTATTTAGATGGTGATATTGAAAATGAAGACAGTAATTACGATGAGAAATTTTGGAATATATTATCAACTCAAGCCGAAAATGGAGAAGCTTATTTAGTCTGTCAAACTAAAAAACTCGATTTTAAAGTTGCGTATGGAATGAAATTCCTCCTTGAAGTGGGAAGTCAAATTGTTCCTTACAAAGCAGAACTCATTAAAAACGCACTCAAAGCTGGTAATAAAGTTGCTCATCAAATTAACCAAAACGATACGTTTACCATCACAAAATTTGCATCGGTCTGTAGTACATTAAATCATAATTCCGATCATCTTTTAAATGTAGCACACACAAGTATAAAAAATGCTTTTACTACAGGATACGAAAAACTTTTCAAGGAACACAAAGCTAAATGGGCAGAGAAATGGACACACAGTGATATCAAAATCACAGGTGATGTTGCAGCTCAACAAGCCATCCGTTTTAATATATTTCAATTAAACCAAACATACACAGGTGAAGATGCTCGCTTGAATATTGGGCCTAAAGGTTTTACTGGTGAAAAATATGGAGGGGGCACGTACTGGGACACCGAAGCTTATTGCATACCTTTTTATATTAGTACAGCACCATCGGAAGTAACACGAAACTTGCTAATTTACAGACACAAACATCTGCAAAAAGCCATTGAAAATGGACAAAAACTAGGATTTAATCATGGAGCAGCACTTTACCCCATGGTTACCATGAACGGCGAAGAGTGCCATAACGAATGGGAGATTACTTTTGAAGAAATCCATAGAAATGGTGCCATTGCTTTTGCGATTCATAATTACATTCGTCATACAGGCGATGAAAAATATTTAGAACAATACGGACTAGAAGTATTAATTGGCATATCACGTTTTTGGAATCAGCGCGCAACGTTATCTAAAAACCTTAACAAGTATGTGATTTTAGGGGTTACCGGACCAAATGAGTATGAAAATAACATTAACAACAACTGGTACACAAACAAAATGGCTGTTTGGTGTTTAAAATATACTGCTCAAGCTATTACTAAATTAAAAAATGCCAGCCCCGTATCCATGGCATTGATTGTTGAAAAAACATCGCTCGACATTGAAAAGGAAACTTATAATTGGCTGACAATTGCAAACAACATGCACTTCCCATACAATAAGGAATTAGATGTATTTATGCAGCAAGATGGGTTTATGGATAAAGAGCAAATTTTAGCTTCGGAACTAGACCCCAAGCAACGTCCTATAAACCAGCACTGGTCGTGGGATAGAATATTGCGATCGAACTTTATTAAACAAGCCGATACCCTTCAAGGAATTTATGTTTTGGAGGAAGAGTTTGATGTAGAAACCATTAAACGCAATTTCGATTTCTACGAGCCTCGAACTGTTCATGAATCGTCGTTGTCACCTTGTGTTCATGCTATTTTGGCTGCTAAAATTGGTTATTCCGATAAAGCATATGAGATGTATTTACGTACATCAAGATTAGATTTGGATGATTATAACAATGAAGTACATGAAGGTCTTCACATTACAAGTATGGCTGGAACTTGGATGGCTATTGTTGAGGGTTTTGGAGGCAAGCGCGTTTACGACGAACAACTGTATTTAAATCCAATCATCCCCAAGCAATGGCAATCGTATGCATTTCGATTGACATTTAAAGGAAGCGATATCGAAGTTAAGGTAACCACTAAAGAGGTGGAAATCTTCTCTCATGCCAAACAATCAACCACACTGACTGTAAATAATCAAAAGATAACCGTTGAACCAGGAAAATCTATTTCTGTTATTTCTGGTAGATAATAATTTAAAAAGTGAATTATTCTTTGCAAGAAAACTCCAAATACGGCGTTACTCTCGTTTTGAAAACAGTCATTCATAAAAGTGAACTCCTTAATTTTCAAAACTTCTAAAGCCTTGTCTTTGATGCTTTCTTATCAAAGTCTGTTAAAAATATAGTTTTCGTGCAAGCACGAATTAAAAAGCTTTTCGAGAATTAACATTTTATCATGTCGCTAATAAACAGCAAATTACAACTTTATAAAACTCATGATTCAACCTTAAATATTATGCAAAAATCATTTACATTATTCCTCGTCTTATTCGTTTGCTCAACTCTACAGCAATCGGTTAATGCATCAATAAAAATAGATTTAAAACGAGTAGAACCCATGAACTGGTGGATTGGAATGGAAAATCCCAATTTGCAACTATTGGTTTATGGAACAAATATCTCAGCCACTGATGTTACGCTTAACTATCCCGGTGTTGAAATTAAACATGTTATTAAAGTCGCAAATCCAAACTATCTTTTCATTGATTTGGTGTTATCTAAACAAACCAAACCGGGGAAAGCCACCTTTCATTTCTCGAGTAATAATAAAGATGTAAGTACCTATTCATACGAATTTTTTAATCGCACACCCAATAGCAAATATCGCCAAGGATTCAATAGCTCGGATGCTATCTACCTTATTATGCCTGATAGATTTGCAAATGGAGATACGAAAAATGATGACATGCCCGGCATGCTCGAAAAAGCCGACCGCAATGCCCCATATGGCAGACATGGAGGTGATTTAAAAGGAATCAATACTAACATCGATTACATAAAAGAATTAGGGGTAACTGCTCTTTGGTTAAATCCTGTACAAGAGAATAATCAACCCGAATCGTCCTATCATGGATATGCCATTACCGATTTTTATAAAATTGATGCCCGATTAGGAACCAATGAGGATTTTAAATCGCTTACCGAAACTTGCTCAAAACAAGGCATTAAAATGATTATGGATATGGTGTTTAACCATTGTGGGCATCATCATTGGTGGATGAGCGATTTACCATCGAACGATTGGCTAAATCAATTCCCTGAATTTACCCGCTCCAATTATCGATTATCAACAGTTGCAGATTCGTATGCCTCGAAAGCCGATTTGAATATTACCACTCGTGGATGGTTCGATAATAGTATGCCTGATATGAATCTTCAAAACCCACTAATGGCTAATTACCTAATTCAAAACAGTATTTGGTGGATTGAATATGCAGGTTTATCTGGCATTAGAATGGATACTTATCCCTATCCCGATAAAATGGCAATGGTTGAGTGGAACAAACGAGTAATGACTGAGTATCCTAATTTCAATATTGTAGGAGAAGCTTGGATATCGACCCCTGCAAAATTATGCTATTGGCAAAAAGACTTCCTTAATAAAGATGGGTTTAACTCAGAACTAAAATCGCTCATGGATTTTCCTATGATGGAAGCCTTAAAAAGCGCTTTAAACGAAGGTGAAGGATGGGATTCGGGACTTCAAAAATTATATGATGTTTTAGCTGATGATTATTTATACCCAAGTCCACAAAACATGGTGGTATTTCCTGAAAATCACGACATTGGTCGTTTCATGTATTTTGTAAATGGTGATATTAACAAATACAAAATGGCGATGGCATTTGTATCAACTGTTCGCGGTATTCCACAGTTTTATTATGGCACTGAAATTTTAATGACTGGGAATGGATTTGATGGTCACTCACATATTCGCGAGGATTTTCCAGGTGGATGGCAAGGCGATACTCGGAATGCTTTTACTAACAAAGGAAGAACCTCTGTTGAAAATGAAGCTCATGATTATTTAATGAAACTTTTGAACTACCGAAAAAGCAGCAACGAGTTGGCCAATGGAAAACTACTTCATTTTCTTCCACAAAACAATGTGTATGTATATTTTAGATATACAAATAACAAAGCGGTAATGGTGATTCTTAACAATTCGGAAACCGATGCTAAAAAGCTAGACACGAATCGTTTTAACGAGAACATGGCAAACTACACACGAGGTACTAACATTTTAACTGGTGAGAAATTGACAAATCTTTCCACGATAGAAATAACACCTAAGAGTGCCACATTAATCGAATTATCAAATTAACATGAAAAGCTATATATCTATGAAAACCAAAATCCAAATTCCTTTTTTGTTGGCAATTACCTTATTCATCTCAATTGCTTGTCAGCCAACAAAAACCAGCATTGCCAATGCAAAAACAACAAGCCTTACCCCTATGCCCAAATGGGCTGAGGATGCAACTATGTACGAAGTAAATCTTCGCCAATACACACCCGAAGGCACCATTGCTGCTTTTGAAACCCATTTGCCACGCTTAAAAGAACTAGGCGTCAAAATACTTTGGATAATGCCTATTCAACCCATTGGTGAGAAAAATAGAAAAGGCACTTTAGGTTCGTATTATTCGATACAAGACTATAAAAAAGTAAATCCAGAATTTGGATCAACTGCAGATTTTAGAAATTTAGTTGCCAAATGCCACGAATTGGGCTTAAAAGTTATTATTGACTGGGTAGCTAACCACACAGCATGGGATAACTCTTGGATAACTACTAACCCTGATTGGTACGCTAAGGATTCTACAGGAAACATGTATGGCCCTTATGATTGGAGCGATGTAGCTCAATTAGACTATTCAAATATGGATATGCGTAATGCCATGATTGACGCCATGACTTATTGGGTTAAAGAAGCTGATATTGACGGATTTAGATGTGATGTTGCCGGATTAGTTCCAGTGGATTTTTGGGAATCGGCTCGTTCGGCTATTGAACCTATAAAACCAATATTTATGTTGGCCGAAGATGAAAACCAAATTGCATTATTACACAAAGCCTTTAATTCAAATTATGGATGGAGCCTGCATGCTGCAATGAACCAAGTAGCAAAAGGCGAAAAAACAGCAATTGATATAACTTCCTATTTCGCAAAAATCGATACGCTTTATCCTACAGGTACTTTCCCAATGCAGTTCACATCCAATCACGATGAAAACTCTTGGAATGGCACTGAATATGAACGATTGGGAGGCGCGGTAAAAACCTTTGCTGCATTTACCTTCCTTTGCCCCGGCATGCCATTAATTTACTCCGGACAAGAAGCAGGTTTATCTAAAAGGTTGCAGTTTTTCGAAAAAGACAACATCGATTGGAGCAATCTTGAAATGTCGACTTTTTACAAACAATTAACCGATCTGAAAAAGAACAACCAAGCGCTATTTAATGGATCGTATGGCGCGCCCATAAAATTTATTCCAAATAACGTGAGTGAAAAAGTAGTTGTTTTTGAACGTAAAATAAACAACAACCATGTAGTTGCCCTATTCAATTTTACAAATAGTGAACTTTCAATTACCGCAAATACAAAAATTACAGGAAATTATGCCGATTATTTCACCAATAAAAACGTGACTTTCCCATTAAAGAATGAATTGGTTAAGCCATTCAAATTCATGATATTTACCGTTAAATAATATAAATCGTTAAAATATGACAAACAATAAAAGCGGCGTTATAGACCGCTTTTAATTGTTTATCGTGAATTAGATGCATCAACATAATCACTCAAAAACATAAGGTGTCAAATGATTATTCATTCAATCTATTAAATTAATTATCTTCGTATGAATGAAAAACGTTGTAATACATATAGCTCATTGTTGTTTGGTTTTAGGATTTTTCAGTTTTGCCAACGCAGCTGAAACCATCACGCTAGAGCCTTCGAACTGGTGGACAAACATGTCGATGTCGGAAATAACCATTTTAGCATCGGGAGATGGCATCTCATCATCGGATGTCAAAATTAATTATCAAGGTATTGAAATTGTAAAAATAGAGAAAACCGAATCGACTAATTACTTGTTGATTACCATAAAAATCTCATCAAATACTTTACCCGGGAAGTTTAACATTGATTTTATTCCTTTTAAGGGGAAAGCAATATCAGCAGATTTTAATATTTATCCTAAAATTGAATTTCAACCCATTAAACTAACCAATGAACATGTCATTTACCGAATTCTTACCGATCGGTTTTCGAATGGCAATACCGAAAATGACAATATTAAAGGCTATTACGAAAAAACCGATTTACTGAATCCATCAGGCATACATGGAGGCGATTTCAATGGCATTGAGTCAAACCTAAACTACATTACCAACTTAGGATTCACGGCAATTGAATTATCGCCATTAACCGAGAGCAATCAATTTATTTATTCATACGATAAATATGCTATTACCAATTTCTATCAAATGGATAAAAATTTGGGTAATATTCAACAATACAATCACTTAATTGCCAAAGCCAAAAAATTAAATACACCAATTATTCAATCAGTTATACTAACTCAAATTGGCAAGCAGCACCCTTGGATGAGAATTGCTCCATTTAAATCATGGATCTACCCCAATCAATCGAAATATGGAATGTTGCCGATGAGCCCTGTCTATAGCGATCCCTATGCATCGCCCGCTGACAAACGCATAAATTTCGAGCAATGGCCTGAGATTGACATAGCTTCATTAAATGTATCTGAGCCTTTATTACAAAAATATCTAATACAGCAATGCATCTGGTGGATAGTAACGACAGGCGTTGATGGGATAAAACTAGAAAACAGCCACATGGCCGATCCTCAATTTATAAAACAATTGGCAACCCTTATTAAAAATGAGTTTGGTCGTAACTTTAACTTTATAACCTCTTTTCAAACCGATTCACCATCGCTAGAAGCAGGCGCATTATTAAAAACTAATTCATACTACTTTTACGATTATCCTCTTCAAAAATCAATTGAAAACGCCTTTAAACCATCGCGCAATGCCAATGCGGCTGCCACTCTCCTATACCAAACAGTAGCGATGGATTTTGTATATAACAATAGCTATCAACCCATTGTATTTGCTGATGGATTATTTCAAAATCGTGCCTTTTCACTGGTTGGTGAAAACAGCGACCGGCTGGGGATGCTTATTACTTTTATGCTGACATGCAGGGGAATTCCATCGTTTTTTTATGCCACTGAGCTACTAAATAAAGGCAATATAAATGAAGGGACTGGCGTTGTTCGCTCCGATTTTAAAGGATTAAATACTGGTGACATCCCTAATGCTTTTACCAACTCAGGACTCTCGCTCGACCAACAACACGTAACTCAGCTGATTCAGCAACTTTTAAAATGGCGAAAAGGAAATGCAGATTTAAACGATGTGCAACATATTCATTATCAACCTGTAAACGGAATTTATGTTTATGCTTATGGTAATGATAAAAAACAAATTCTAGTTCTACTGAATTTTAATGACACCGAAAAAATTAAGTTCGATGCTGATTACTATTCTGACATCATTCCAACCTATTCGAAAGCAATAGAAATAATTACCAATCACGACATACCAAATTTAAATACCTTAATGCTTTTCCCCTTATCGGCCACAGTTATTGAGTTTACAGTTCGATAACCTCCGCAAAAAACAATTCATATGGTTTTAGGGTTATTAATACAATAGTATAAAACGAATTAATACACTATAAAACATGGCTACTCAAAAATGGACTACCGCTCAAATTCCCGCCTTAACGGGTAAAACAATTGTGGTAACTGGAGGAAATTCGGGATTAGGATATGAATGTGTTAAAACTTTTGCTCAAAAAGGTGCCGAGGTAATTATGGCTAGCCGTTCAATTAAAAATGGAAAAGAAGCTAAAGCTAAAATCATTGCGGGTGACCCATCGTGCAAAATAGTTGTGATGGAATTAGATTTAATGGATTTAACCTCGATTAAAAATTTTGCCACTGCATTTAAAAATCACTATTCGCAACTCGATGTGTTGATGAATAATGCTGGAATAATGACCACTCCATATAACAAAACAAAAGATGGATTTGAAAGTCAAATAGGTACAAACCACCTAGGGCATTTTGCACTAACCGGTTTATTGCTCAAGATACTTAAATTAACGCCAAATTCGCGTATCGTAACCACCAGCAGCATGGCTCATAAACAAGGAACGATGGATTTTAGCAATTTACTTTTCGACAAGGGTAAAGGTTATACGCCAATAAAATCATATAGTCGCTCAAAGCTTGCCAATTTGCTCTTCACTTATGAATTACAACGACGCCTGAATGCTCACAACATAAACACAATAGCTGTGGCAGCTCATCCTGGAGTAGCTCAAACCAATTTAGCGCGTCATATCGATGGTAAATGGTGGTTTAAACTTATGCTCCCCTTATTAAAGGTGATGACTCACGACTCGGCACATGGCGCATTGCCTCAAATTAGAGCTGCTGTTGACCACAATGTTAAAGGTGGTGAGTATTATGGCCCCAATGGACTTTACGAAATGACCGGAATTCCTGTGTTAGTTAAATCAAACAAAGCATCACACAGCCTAATTGATGCAATAAAACTTTGGGAAAAATCTGAAGAATTAGTTGGTATAACCTACAACTTTTAAATAAAAATAGCTGCATACTATTGCATGCAGCTATTTTTGTATCTTAATCTAACTTAGTTCATTTCCTGAATTTCTTTCAGTTTGGTTAAGCCGGTTGTTAAATCATTTCCTAACATTTTTTCCATGTCCATAAATAGCAACATTAAATTTGATGGATATTTCATTTCTCCATTAAATCCCCATCTCACAACGGTAGCACTATCGTTTACTGCTTCGGTGGTAATATATGCCTTATCGGTTGCTGCGAAAGGTTCGAGAAACCTCAATTCATAATCAATCCGACTCCTTGGATCAATAGCCATTATTTCTTGTTCCCCTTTTCCAACTTCTTTATTCTCGCTACTCCATGCCGAAATAAACCCGACTGTTCCATCTAAGCCTTTAAACTCTTTTTTCATATCAGCATCCATGTTTGCCCAAGCGCTGAAATCATCTTGATTTCGAAGCATTACAACATACTCAAAAACTTTAGAAACAGGCTTGTTAATAGCAATTTCTCGTTCAACGGCATACTTTTTTTGTACAAACAACGCCGTTATTAAAACTAGCACTATTAACGATCCAACAACAATTAATATCCATTTTAAAAATTTCATATGCTTATTATTTAGTATTAAGGTTTAAGATGTGAAATACAAGACACAAGATATGGGTTAATGTGCTAATGGGTTAATGTGCTAATGGGTTAATGGGATAATGGGATAATGAGACACAAGATAAGAGACCAGTTTGAATACTAAACTCCAAACTCTTAAATCTTGATACTAGATACTAAAAAAAAGACACAAGATTCAAAATAAAGATAATCAACTGAACAATAGATTACAACATCCCATTGTCAATCATAATTACAATATGCTCTATCATTTTATCATCCCCAGCGGGGTCATATTCGTCTTTTAAATTAGCACCAAACACACGCGCAACCGATTGCCAAACAAAAGCAGAAAATCCGCCTTTGTAATCTTTAATTAAATCATAACTGGTATTTCCTGTTTCGCGATCTATTAAATTAATTAGTATCCTTCCTTGAGTAAAAGTCAATTTTTTCAATGGAGCCTCAAACTCATCAAACATCGCCTTCTCGGCTTGTTTCAAATAAGTTTTGCGCTCTTTATCTGTTCTTAACAACAATAAATGGTCGTTAATATCATTAATTTTCCGACTGGCAATGCGAGCATATGGCAAAGCTTTTTTCACATTATACGTCAACCGGCTGTACCGATTAAATTCTCGATTATTTTTAAATTTCCATGGAACAGTTACTGTAACCATAGGCAAATCTACATGAGGTAAAGTATCCTGATCGAAAATTCGACCAACAAGCAAGGTAGGCTTATGAGGCTGGCTGGCATTAGATTGACCTAAAACACAAACGATCCCCAAAACCCAGATAAGTCCTAGCAATTGTATTTTTGACAAATAGCTCATTCAATTATAATAGTTATACTACAAAGATACAACTCTCTTTATTCAGTATGCTAGTAATTACTATTGACTCCATTTTTTTAACATTTCAATTTCTTGCGACCATAAACTTTCATCAGGTGTTTCTAAAATAACGGGTATATTATCAAAACGAGAATCCTTCATCATTCTTTCAAATAAATCTAAACCCAATAATCCCTTCCCTAAACTATCATGCCTATCGACTCTACTCCCAAGTCCTTTCTTTGCATCGTTTAAATGAATCGCCTTTAAATAGTTAGCTCCTACAATTGAATCAAATTCATTCCAAGTATCAGTATAGCCTTTTAAAGTTACTAAATCGTACCCAGCTGCAAATGAGTGACAAGTATCAATGCAAACCCCCACTCTACTCTTATCTTCAACATAGTGAATTATGGCAGCTAAATGCTCAAATTTATAACCAACATTACTCCCCTGTCCAGCAGTATTCTCAATTACGGCTATCACCCCTTTTGTTTTATCAAGTGCAACGTTTATCGATTCTGCTACTTTTCTCAAACAATCCTCTTCACTAATCTGTTTTAAATGACTCCCCGGATGAAAATTCAATAAACTTAATCCCAATTGCTCGCATCGTTGCATTTCATCTAAAAAAGCTAACCGCGATTTATCCAATGGCTCTTTTTCGGGATGCCCCAAATTAATAAGGTAGCTATCGTGCGGCAAAACATGTTCGGGTAGAATATTTACTTTAACTAAGTTTTGTCTAAAAGCCTCAATACTCTCTTTCGTGAGTGGCTTAGCAACCCATTGAAGTTGATTTTTCGTGAACAATGCAAATGCATTCGCACCAATTTCGAGTGCGTTTAATGGAGCATTCTCAACTCCTCCTGAAGCACTCACATGAGCTCCTAAAAGTTTTTGTATCCTAGCCATAATATTATATTTATTGATGATTGCAAATTAATAATCCTTTCCGAATCAATTGGTACTGAAGAAGCAAAATATCATCTGAATTTATTTTAACAGATAAACAAATTGATTGTTTCGAGAATTCTCTATCCACAAAAAAACACTCAACAATCCATACAAATATCAGTATTTAGAAACTTTGGATTTACTAAATTTGAAAATATCAAACTATTTAATCATGCAATCAAAAACAACCATAGATGTAACCTCTGAAATTGGGCAACTTGAGGCAGTCATTTTGCATACTCCCGGTCATGAGGTTGAAAACATGACCCCTTCAAATGCCGAAAGAGCATTATATAGCGACATTTTAAATCTTTCTGTAGCCTCGGAGGAATATAGGCAATTGAGCGGACTATTAAATAAGGTTACAAAAACATTTCAGGTAAAAGATCTTCTAGTTGATGTTCTTCAAAATAGCACAATAAAACATAATCTAATCCAAGATATTTATAAAAACGAGTTTTGCGAATCTATAGCGGATGAATTGCATCAACTGCCTACCAGTGAATTAGCAACTAAACTAATTGAAGGTGTTGAATTAACAAAAGATACGCTCACATCGTACTTATCACCTGAAAGATATGCTCTTAGACCACTTCATAATTTTTTCTTTACGCGCGATGCCTCAGCATCACTTTATAACAGAGCACTCATTTCGAAGATGGCTAATAAAGTTCGTGAACGTGAGCCCTTAATTATGCAAACTATTTTTGCCAATAGTAGTTTCATTGAGGCAAATCCATTGGCTCCGGTTCGAGATTCAAATTTTTATAACGACATAACCATCGAAGGTGGAGATGTTATTATTGCCCGACACGACATATTGGTGGTTGGTCAAAGCTTACGAACCTCGCCTCAGGGAATTGATTTTTTAGCCAATCACCTAAAAACATTACCCGGCAAGCGGTATTTGGTAGTACAACAATTACCCGATGCTCCTGAATCGTTCATTCATTTAGATATGGTTTTTACCTTGTTGGATCATGACACATGTATGATTTACGAACCAGTTATTCTTCACCCCAACCGATTGCAAACCATTTTAATGACCATTGATAATGGGCAAATTAAAAAAATTGAGAATAAAGAAAATCTTTTGCAGTGCTTACGATCACTAGGAATGGATTTAAACCCATTGTTCTGCGGTGGACGAAAAGATTTATGGATTCAAGAACGCGAACAATGGCATAGCGGAGCCAACTTTTTTGCTTTTGCTCCTGGAAAAGTTATTGGGTATGCCCGCAATGTGAACACAATGGAAGAGCTTAATAATCACGGATATGAGATTGTGGATGCTGATGACATAATAAGCAACAAAACAGATGTTAACTCACTGAAAAAATGTGCAGTTACAATTGAAGGAGCAGAACTTTCGAGAGGTGGTGGCGGTGCTCGATGCATGACAATGCCAATTAAAAGAAAAACCATTAATTTTACTTAATGAGTTGGATGATTGAAATAATATTCTAATTTAGCATTTTTAATTACTTAAAATTTAAATTTAACAAAGCTTAAAAATGAGAAAATTAGTTCTATCTATCGCATTCTTAGGAGTGTTTTGTACGGCAATTTTTGCTCAGCCAAAAAATGCTATTAAAGTAAACCTATTTAGTCCAATTTTAAAAACTGGTTCATTCTTTTACGAAAGAGCAATTTCCGAAACCAGTTCTCTTAACTTAGGTTTTTTATTTACTGCAATGAAAGCGGGAGATACCAAATTTTCAGGTTTCGCAATTACTCCTGAATATCGGTTTTACTTAGGTGAAAATGGCGCTATGGATGGTTTTTATGTTGCACCTTATGCTCGCTACAGCAGCTTTACATTAAAAAATGAAGATTCTAATTATGATTTCGGCTCAGGAAATACCACATCAATCGAAGAATCAAAAGCGACTTTAACCAGTATTGGTGGAGGTCTTGTAATTGGTCGTCAATGGATTTTCAAAGAGCGTATATCTTTGGACATGTTTATTGGACCAAGCTATTCAAGTGCAAGTATCAAAGCTGATATAGATAGCGAAGAAGGTAGTTTCGACGCCAGTATTTGGGATGGTTTTGGTGTTAGAGCAGGTTTAACACTAGGTATCGCTTTTTAAGCTATAAACTAAACATCATAAAACGGGTTAAGAACAAAAGTTTTTAACCCGTTTTTATTTAAATAACCACCGATTCGCAAACATAATTAGGTATAATACCTGTGGATGAAATCTTCATTTCGGCCTGATCGGGCATAATATTTCCAGTTAAAACTAAAACAGTATCTAACCCAAATTTATTTCCTCCAATAATATCGGTTCTTAAGGTATCGCCCACCATTAAAATTTCATCTTTACCAATATTGTTTTTTGCCATAACTTGCTCATAGGCAAACATAAACATTTGCGCATCGGGCTTGCCAAAGCGAATAAATGTTTTACCAATAATTTCTTCAACCATATCAGCCAATGCACCCACTGCTATTGAAATTTCATTTTTGTTTACAGGGTATGAAATATCGGTATTGGCAACAATTACAGGCATGTTTTTGCGACGAAGAATATTAATAATCTTATTAATATCAGTATTCCAATTAAATCCTTCATCATCTAAAAATACAATGGCTTCTAGTTCATCAACACGATCCAACAGAACATCACTTATCGAAATGGTTTTCAATCCGGTTGTTTCGATGTAATGAGCCGAACCACTTGTGCCTAAATAAGCAACTGTTCCTTTTTTAACTTTGTATTGAAGATACTCGCGAGCTAACATACCTGATGAAATCATTCGATCGGGCGTAATTGCAGTAATACCATTTGCCTGATAACCCTCCGCTAAACGAATAGGACTTCGTGAAGCATCGTTCGTTAATATGTAATAATCGATGTTATTTTCAATTAAGTAATCGAAGGTGTTTTGAACTCCTGGCAAAATACCTTTATGATTTTTGAGAACTCCATATGCATCAAAAAAAACCGCTTTGTATTTTGAAACAACACTTTTAAAATTTACTATTTCCATAGGTTATAGTTTTAATGCATTTAATATTTTATCAACGGTAAAACACTTATCTAAATTTGGCAAATGGGTTTCAAAAGCTTCTTTTTGTAATTTATTAGCATACACCTCATTAAAAAAATGCCGTCCATCCTTAATTACATAGTTCAAAATAAAAAAACGATACGATTCTTTCATGAAAACCACTTCATCGCTGCTTAAGGGATAAATCGAATGGTAGGACTTGAGAAATTGTAAAAATCGATCTTCCATCATTGGTTCAGCCCAATAACTAAACTCAGTTCTATCGCCAATATCCGAAACTACGCGACTCATGAAATAAAAATCCATTACCCTTGATGCCACTCGAAACCAGTCATAATCCCATCGCGAAAAGAAACGTCCATCGGATGTGACTGAAAAATTGCCAATATTCCAATCTACAAAAACTGGTAAATGCGAAAACGTGGCATAATTACAAGCATGGCTATTTTCACGAAACTGCTGACATTGCTCTAACACCATATTTTCATTTCCCTGATGCTGAAAGGTCTTGCCGGCACGAATTAACTTTTCGAGCGTTTCTACATCGGTTAATAGCGTTTTTGAGCTCGAAGGTAGCGTGCATCGAACATTATCGCAAGCTTTATGAAATTGCGCCATCTCAACTCCCAGCTTAATAATGTGTTTTTCATCGAGTCGTCGAGGCATTTTTTTCTTTATCTGAACTGGGTTATAAAAAATAACCCAGGCATTCTGGCAATCGTCCTTATACTTATACATAAAAACCTCATTGTTCTTAACCAAACTTTTAGCCATAAAGTTTTGGTAAGGATCTTCGAGATTATTTCCTAGATTACTAATAATAATATGATCCTCTTTAAAGTGCTCAAACTTACCATAGTAGGAAAGCTTGACATAAACAGGCCCTCTGTTTGTAAAATCAACCTTAAACACATGATTGGTTGAGACTTTAGCACTCACATCGGTTACTGACTTTATAACCCGTGAAGCATCATATGCATTCCAGGCTTTGGAGATTATTCGTAAAAAATTTATTTCTTTCATAAATGGTGATGAGAAAGAGTAGGACGATAAATAAATGTTTAGAACTGAGATGATGTTTAAATTTGATAGATGTTTAGATAAAATATGAGAAGATAAAAAGATGAAAATAAAATGTTCGCCATCTTGAATTATCTAAAATATCTTACCAGTCTTTCTAATATCTACTATTCTTCCTATCTCTGTATTCACTAAAATTAAATTTAATCAGTTACTGAGATAAAAAGATATGTGCTTACAAGTCCTCTGAAAAAACTGACATTAAATTATTTCGAAATATCGCGACAGTTCCCAATCGGTTACTTTGCGATTAAACTGATTCCATTCCCATTCGCGAGTGGCGCAAAAATGAGCAACAAACTCATCGCCAAACAATTCTTTTGCTAAAGGTGAATTTTTCATTTTTTGCGTGGCTTCCCATAAATTAAGCGGTAGTTCTCCTTTGGGTTCCAACTGATAGGCATTGCCAACAGTGGCTTGTTTTTGCAAAGGCAAAGCATGCTGAATGCCATATAAACCTGCCGCCAACGAAGCCGAAATGGCTAAATAGCTATTAATATCAGCTCCTGCCACCCTTGTTTCCAGTCGCGTTGAAGTTTCCGAATTTCCAATAACTCGGAATGCTGCAGTTCGATTATCAACGCCCCATGTTTGAGTCGTTGGAGCCCAAGCTCCTTCAACCAATCGCTTATAGCTATTAACATTGGGAGCAAACAAAGGTAAAATATAGGGCAAACAATGCAATTGACCAGCTAAATAGTGTTTATAAACTTCACTCATTCCATTAGGATCACTCGCATTATAAAACAAGTTTTTATTTTCAGTTAAATTCCACAAGCTCTGATGAATATGTCCACCACAACCGGGCAAGTCGTGATTCCATTTAGCCATAAAACTAGCTATAATACCATATTGAGCTGCAATTTCCTTAACCGATTGCTTAAACAAAATGGCTTTATCTGCTGCCTCCAATGTTCGATCGTATTTAATGGCCGCTTCGTAAACGCCAGGACCTGTTTCGGTATGCATCCCCTCGAGCTTGACATTAAATTTCTCCAGATCATCAAATATTTGATTGTAATAATCCTTATACTTTGAGGGTCGAAGAAGTGAATACCCAAACATGCCGAGAGTAATAGGCTGCGGATTACGATAACCACGCTTTGCTAACTCATTGGCATCCTCTAAAAAATTAAACCACTCGTACTCAAGAGAAAACATGGCACTATAGCCCATCTGAGTTCCTTTATCAATTACTCGTTTTAATAAGCTTCGAGGGCAAATTAAGCTACCAGTTTTACTTTCAGATAAATCAGCTATAAAAAAAGGGATTCCATTTTCCCAAGGGATATAACGTAAAGTATTTAAATCCAATTTAACCTCCACGTCGGGATAACCTGTATGCCAACCGGTAAATGTGGTATTGTTATAGCACACATCCGAAGAATCCCACCCGAAGATAACATCACAAAAACCAACTGAACCATCGAGTATGGATAGAAATTTATCTTTATGAATAATTTTCCCTCGCAAAACACCATCTATATCAGCCACTGCAAATTTTACTTTGTTATGTCCTGATTGGTTAATTAAATCGACAATCTGTGTGTTACTAATCTTTGTCATGATAAATTTTTCGATGAAATGGTATCAAAAAGGCTGCCTAAGAACCAGACAGCCTTAATAATTTGTGCGATTGACTAACGGAAAAACAACAATTCGCGATATTTTGGAAGCGGCCACATTTCATTATCAACAATCAATTCGAGCTTATCAACATGATAACGAATCTCCTCTAAAAATGGCAGCACTTTAGTTTCATATGCTTTTGCTTTTTTAATGCCATCTTCCAATTTATTAGCCACTTTACGAGCTTCAACCATTTCGTGAACCTTGTTTTTAATGGTAGTGATATGGACTGATATTTCGCGAATCAAATTTTTCCGATCGGATGCTAACTCTTCGTATTCTCCTTCTCCAAATACATCTTTAAGCCCCTTTACATTTTTTATTAATTTATTTTGATATGATACCGCAGTTGGAACAATGTGATTAATAACCAAATCGCCTAAAACACGAGCTTCTATTTGAATTTTTTTGGTGTATTTTTCCAACTCTACTTCAACACGAGCTTCGAGTTCGATTTCGCTTAAAACGCCACCATCAATCAATACTTTTTTAGCGTTAGGTTTTAAGTAATTAAGTAACGAATCGGGAACCGATGTCACATTTGACAAGCCTCTTTTTTTAGCTTCTGCTTTCCATGCGGCCGAATAACCATCGCCGTCAAAATGAACAGGTTTCGATTCAATGATTAGCTTGCGGATCACTTGAAAAATAGCCTCATCTTTCTTAACACCTTTGTCGATAAGCTTATCCACATCCATCTTGAATTCACGCATTTGCTGAGCAACCGCTGCATTTAATACGGTTAAAGAGTTGGCGCAATTCGCCGATGAACCCACAGCTCTAAACTCAAATCGATTACCCGTAAAGGCAAAAGGTGATGTACGATTTCGATCGGTGTTATCCAAAAGTATTTCAGGTATTCGTCCAACGCCAAGTTTTAAATTGGTTTTTTCTTCCGGCGTCATTTTCTGATCGCTCACTTTTTCAACAATATTGGCAAGCATGCTGCTTAACTGACTTCCTAAAAACACCGACATAATTGCTGGAGGAGCTTCGTTAGCTCCCAAACGATGAGAATTGCTGGCATTTAAAATGGCAGCTCGTAATAAGTCCTGATTTTTATACACAGCAGCCATTGAGCAAACCAAAAAGGTTAAAAACTGCATGTTCCCTTTAGGGTTTTTCCCTGGCGATAATAAATTCACACCTGTATCGGTACTTAACGACCAGTTGTTGTGTTTGCCCGATCCGTTTACACCAGCAAAAGGTTTTTCGTGAAATAACACCGCAAAACCATGATGCTTAGCGACCCGTTTCATGGTATCCATAAGCAACTGATTGTGGTCGTTGGCTAAATTGGCTTCTTCAAAAATAGGTGCTACCTCAAACTGATTGGGCGCTACTTCGTTGTGCCGCGTTTTAACTGGAATACCCAATCGATGACTCTCTATTTCGAGCTCCATCATAAAACGCCAAACGCGTTCGGGAATAGAACCAAAATAATGATCCTCTAATTGTTGATCCTTTGCAGATGCATGTCCCATTAGCGTACGACCGGTTAATCCTAAATCAGGACGAGCCATATACAATCCTTCATCAACTAAAAAAAACTCCTGCTCCCAACCTAAATTGGTGGTAACTTTAGTTACATTTTTATCGAAAAACTGACAAATGTCAACAGCCGCTTTATCGACAGCATGAATAGCCCGCAACAAAGGTGTTTTATAATCGAGTGCTTCACCTGTATATGAAATAAAAACAGTAGGAATACATAAGGTAGTGCCAACAATAAAAGCTGGCGATGATACATCCCATGCAGTATAACCGCGCGCTTCGAATGTTTGTCGAATGCCCCCGGAAGGAAACGATGAGGCATCGGGTTCTTGCTGAGCCAAAAGTTTGCCCGAAAAATCTTCAACTATCTCGCCATTATCACCAAAATCAATAAATCCATCGTGCTTTTCGGCAGTACCATCGGTTAATGGTTGAAACCAGTGCGTGTAATGAGTTGCTCCTTTTTCAATAGACCACGCTTTCATTCCTGATGCAACGCTATCTGCAATTTTTCGATCGATGGTTTCGCCTGCTCTCATCGAATCCATAACAGCTTTGTAAATCTCTTTCGACAAAAACTTACGCATTGCGGATTCGTTGAAAACTAGTTCTCCGAAATATTCTGATACTTTGCTAGAAGGTAGCTTAATCTCTAAAGGTTTTTTATCTAATAATTCCTTTAAAGCTTGAAATCTTAATGTTGCCATAAAGCTTTTTTTAAATATTTCTATTGTAAGGGGTTGTGTTTTGACTTAAAACACGAAGATAACACTCTTTTTTGGGGGTATCATCAATATTTATCACCTTTTTCGTTTAATAAATCTCACTATTATCGTAAAAAACTCAAGACAACCCTAATTCATCGAAAAAACACAAACCGTAATCAGCGTAATCAGAACGACAATTTTTAAATAAAAAGGTTATTTTTGTGACACAAATTAAAAAATGCTCTATGCGCCGATTAAATCTAGAAGGTTCGAAAGTATATTTGGTTGACAATCTTAAAGCCGATTTGGAGTCGCTTTTAGAAAATTTCAATGCCGAAAAAATATTTCTCTTAACCGATGAGAGTTCCTATAAATATTGTTTTCCGAGAGTTAGTCATATCAATAAAATTTCAGTTGATAGAACCATAATTATCAAATCGGGCGACAACAACAAAAACATAATGACCGCCGTTGAGGTATGGAAAGCATTAAGCAGCAAAGGTGCTGATCGTAAATCAATCCTCATTAATTTGGGTGGTGGCATGCCAACCGACTTAGGTGGATTTGCAGCGTCAACCTTTAAGCGAGGCATGAAATTCATTAACATTCCAACCACCTTGCTATCTATGGTAGATGCATCAGTTGGAGGAAAAACAGGCATCAACTTCGAGGGCTTTAAAAACGAAATAGGTGTTTTCAACATTGCTCATGCGGTATTAATCGACACTTCGTTCTTAGATACTCTAGATAAAGAAAATCTCAAATCGGGCTTTGCCGAGATGATAAAACACACGCTAATTTATTCTGATGAATCGTGGACCCAACTTAAATCGTTCAATTTACTAAATCTCAACTTAGAAGATTTAAAAACACTGGTTGCCGACTCAATATCAATCAAGGAGCACTTTGTTCAAGCCGATCCAACCGAGATGGGTATTCGTAAGGCTCTTAACTTTGGACATACCATTGGACATGCCATTGAGAGTTTTGCTTTAAAATCGGGCAAACCACTTTTACATGGCTATGCTGTGGCTTATGGAATGATCGCCGAATTATATCTTTCAGGTAAAAAACTAGGATTCGATGCTAAGCAAATCGATAAAATAAGCCATACTATTAGTCAAATTTACGGTGCTTATATGATCGATGAAAAACACGACGAAACATTATATGAATTAACTCTTCACGATAAGAAGAACGAAGGGGGACGAATAAACTTCACGCTTTTAGAAGCTCCCGGAAAAGTGAAAATAGATGTAGACTGTTCAAAAGATGATATAAAAGCAGCACTTGCTTATTTCCGTCAACATCAATCAAAATTAGTTAACTCGTAAGTCGCCATGCAATACCAGGTTTCAGTAAAAAAACCACTTATAGCTGCTCCAATTGAGCTGCCAACATCAAAGAGTATTAGCAACCGTGTTTTAATTCTCAATGCATTGGCTTATAGCTCACATGACATTAAAAATTTGAGCGATAGTGATGATACCCGTGTATTATTGGCAGCACTTAACTCGAACTCTAATAAATTCGATATTGGTGCGGCAGGAACATCCATGCGATTTTTAACTGCATTTCTCTCTAAAATTGTTGGCGAATGGGAAATTACCGGTTCGGAGCGCATGAAACAACGCCCTATTGGCATTTTGGTAAATGCCTTACGCGAATTGGGAGCCATTATCGAATACAAAGAAAAAGAGGGATATCCTCCACTTAAAATTACTGGATGTGCTTTAAAAGGATGCAAACTTACATTGGCTGGCGATATTAGCAGTCAGTATATTTCGGCCATTTTAATGATTGCACCAACCATACAGGGCGGCTTAACCATTGAATTAACAGGCGATATCATTTCACGTCCTTACATTTATTTAACACTAAAACTCATGGAAGAGTTTGGTGTTAAAAGCAATTGGACGAATAACCTTATTGAAATTCCTCAAGCATCATACAAACCAATTGAAGTAATTGTAGAGGGCGATTGGAGTGCAGCCTCGTATTGGTACGAAATTATGGCATTGGGAAATATCCCCACCATCGAGCTAATTGGATTGCACAAAAACAGCTCGCAAGGTGACTCGGCTTTAGCTGATCTTTTTGTTTCGCTCGGTGTTGATACTATTTTCACCGAAAACGGTGTTCGGCTAAACAAAACAAGCACGCTAACAAAACAATTCGATTACGATTTCACGAGTCAACCCGATTTAGCACAAACCTTTGCCGTAACCTGCTGCTTGCTAAACATTCCATTCCATTTTACTGGCCTTAAAACTTTGCGCATCAAAGAAACCGACCGTATTTATGCACTCATTGATGAACTAAAAAAATTGGGCTACCTACTTACTACCAACGGCATTGACACACTAACATGGGTAGGTGAAAAAATGGGAAACAATCCTACTCCAGCTGCTATCGACACCTATCACGATCACCGCATGGCCATGGCATTTGCTCCTGTAGCTATCACTCAGCAAAACATTATCATCAACGATCCAAGCGTAATTACTAAATCGTACCCCGAGTTTTGGAACGACTTGAAAAAGGTGGGTTTTGAGATAAATCAAAAAAACTAAAAGCAAAGAGGTAAAGTTCGCATCGAGTCGAAATTTATTGTTTTGGCATTTCCCACTCACATAGCAATAATTAGTAGACCCGAATACACACTCCTATCAACAGACCTAGCTTTAACCCACATTGCAGGCCTTACACCCCCGAAATGTTAAATTTAGACCAAAAAGAGCCTTTTTTTAATTATTTTGAAGGGTTATTTTTTACAACTACCTGATTATCAGCATGTGGTTTTTTGCGGTTTTGAAAAAGTGCCT
>JBBQUP010000012.1:0-48174 GCA_038212305.1 Bacteroidales bacterium | reverse complement strand
CCCGAAGTTCGGGATTCTTTCTTTTTTTAATATCGAGTTTTAAGTGTGATGGGAGGAAAATAATATGTCAAAAATAAATTACGTTACCGAAGAGGGATTAAAAAGATTAAGAGAAGAATTGGTTCAATTCGAAAGCGTTGAACGACCTTCTATTTCGCGTCAAATTGCTGAGGCACGCGACAAAGGTGATTTGTCGGAAAATGCCGAATACGATGCTGCCAAAGAAGCTCAAGGAATGCTTGAAATGCGCATTAACAAGCTCAAAGATGTGATTGCCAATACACGTATTATTGATGAATCGAAATTAGATACATCTAAAGTTCAAATATTAAATAAAGTCACCATTCGCAACATTAAAAACAATGCTTTAATGGTGTACACAGTTGTTTCGGAAAGCGAAGCCGATTTAAAAACAGGCAAAATCTCTATTTCAACACCTATTGCTCAAGGTCTGTTAGGCAAAGTGGTAGGTGATGTGGTTGAGATTACCGTTCCATCTGGCGTTATGTCGTTTGAAATCGTAGATATTTCACTGTAACTTTCTTCTAAATTTTAATACAATGCCATCCATTTTTTCAAAAATTGTTAACGGCGATATTCCTTGCTATAAAATTGCGGAGGACGAGAACTACTTAGCATTTTTAGATATTAATCCCTTGGCAGCGGGGCATTGTTTAGTTATCCCTAAAAGAGAGATTGATTATATTTTTGATTTAGATGATCAAACCATTGGAGGATTAATGGTGTTTTCCAAAAAAATTGCTTTGGCGCTTAAAACAGCCATTCCATGCAAGCGAATAGGAATGGCTGTTTTAGGCTTAGAGGTGCCTCATGCACACATTCATTTAGTTCCGCTTCAAAGCGAAACCGATATAAATTTCTCTAATCCAAAATTAAAGTATTCGAAAGAGGAATTTTTGGCTATCGCCGAATCAATAAAAAATAATTTTTAATTCGCTCTACGGGCTTCACTATAACGAATTCATTGCAGTAATTGGATCTAACCGCGATGCTTTCAAGGCTGGAATATAGCCCGAAAGTATACCTATTGAAGCACTGACAAAAAGAGCTAACGAAATATTGTAAAACGATAGTGTTAATTCTATTTCCATTGCTGAATTAACAATTTGAACGCCAAGGAACACAATCAGTAATCCAAAAACCCCTCCGAGCAAGGATAAGAATATACTTTCGGTTAAAAACTGAATGAGAATAAAGCGTTTTTTTGCTCCCAATGCTTTTTGAATTCCAATGATACGGGTACGTTCTTTAACTGAGACAAACATAATATTGGCAATGCCAAAACCTCCCACCAACAAAGCAAACCCACCAATAAACCATCCCGCCAAATTCAGAGCCATAAAGAGTGCATCGAACATTTTTTGGATTAAACTAATTCGGTTTAATGCAAAGCTATTCTCTTCGCGAGGTTTCTGACGTCGAATATTTCGCATCACTCCGGTTAACTCTTCCGATAAATCCTGAGCTGTATATTGAGGTTTAGCTTTCACCATTATTAGCGGATTCACCGAATTACTTCGAATATTAAATATGCTTGCTGCATACTTTATTGGAATAATTGCATTTTTATCCATGCTATTCCCAAAAGCGTCAGATCCTTGCTTCTCAATTACTCCCACAATGGTTACCTTATTGCCACGTATTCGAATTTTATTCCCCAATGGGTTCTCATCACCAAATAATTGTTTTGCAATTTCAGCCCCAATCACAATAATTTGTGCTCCTTGGTTTATCTCATTTGGAGAAAAATATCGACCCGATCCAATGGAGAAATTCCATACCAACTCAAAATCCTGACTAACCCCCATCACTTGTGCATCATCAAACGAATTGTCGTTAAAGGCCAATTGATTACGCGATGTGATGGTAAAAACAGCCACTTCACTCATTTGCGAGTTCCGTTTAATTGCATCCAACTCACTTAATTTTGGAACAGGTCTGTTCAAATACCTCCACCATGGATATTCAGTCTCGTTTTCGGGGGCAGTCCAAGGCCACTTCTGGATGTAAATAACATTATCGCCCAATGATTGCACACTCGACCGAATGCTATTTTCGAGATAATCGATTAACGTAAATACCGAAATAATTGAGAAAATGCCGATGGTAACACCACCTAACGTTAAAATCGATCTGATTTTATTGCTATGCAACGATCCAAAAGCAAATCCAATACTCTCTTTTATAAATCGAAATATGGCCATTAAAGGTTGATTTAGGCTTTTCTAAATTAGGTTACCGATCTCATCTTCATTTAATAATCATGTTTATAGTTCCACTATTTGTTGTTATAGCAGACAAAGCTGACTTAAAGAAAATTAGCCAATCAAAAAGCAAGATTTACCATAATTATTAATTCGAAAATTACACAAAAAAACTTAATGAAGCGAGAAACTGATTAATCCAATATATTTTGAAGTCATATTGTTAAACTAAAAAGCGCAATTAGCTGAAAATATGGGCAAATAGGGTCAGAACCTCATAGAGTTTCCTGAATGGTATGATTCCGACGCGGTAATAGTCGACTATTTAGCTCATCTCAATTGATTACACAGCTAGCCAAATAGGGAAATATTTCTCAAGAACTTGTAATTGTTGTAGCCATATTGAATTAACTATGTTTAATGTCTTATTCCGTAAGATTAAAGTTGGACTAGGGAAGGCCTTTTTCGTTTTTATTAAGATGGAAGCACTACCAAAGCCTTTCAGCAAATTACATGTCAGAACGCTTCGGTATGACTGATATAACCGGACGTTTATTCATGAACAAAGTACACGAAGCAACGAAACCATGCTGAAATCGCCCAATCACAGGCAATGTTCATGTGGATGGTTTGTTATCGACTCAATCGTTCACAAATGAAAGAGATTATATTCAATAATCTAATCAAACGAATAGTAGTAGCAGATAAAATTTATCAAGCTGAATTAATATGTAGCTATCTAATTAGGGTCTGTTGAAAAAGTATTATTTCATTCTATTATAATTAATTAACTTGATTTTTATAGATGCCAAATGCAAGCGAAAATATTACATAACCCTTTGACGTATTAAATTTTAAATTCCCCGTCAGGGGATAAATATCAATAGAGAATTAATGCTGAGATAATTTGTTCCCCAGAGGGGAATAACCTATATGCATGAATGTAATGCCCTACGTGCAAAACAATCAATCGTACATGATTCTCTATTAATATTAATTCCCTACGGGAAAATTAGAAAATAAAGCTGCTTAAATTTTTCAGCAGACCCTACTTACCTATTTAATTCTTTTTCCTTCCCATAATTCAAGATCATCCCAATACATTTTCAAGCTATCACCAGCCGAAACACACTTATCGATGGTAATATAGTCTTTGGTGTACATTTTAATGGGATTAAAATACTTTATTCCATCAGGCTCAGGATCGTCAGGATTACAAGTGGAACCCGTGATGTCGAAAGCCATGTGCTTTTTGCCTCTTTCGGAAGTTAAGGCCACTTGAAACTTACCAGCTTCACCCTTACCTTCTTTTATGTACAATTCCATGTCTATCCACGTATTTAATGGTAGTTCATAGTCCGATTCTACTTCCCATTTTTTATCATCGCCTTCGCCCCAGCAGCACGGACGGCTTTGCTTTTCACCAGTGGCTCTAAAATGCAAGGGTTTATTTTCGCCCGAAGCTTTTATAATATTTAGGTTCATGCGATAGGGGTAAGCATTAGAATCGCCAAAGGCAGGCCACCAATTGTTATCGTTCCATATTTCAACAATGGTTAAAAACCCAACGTTGGATGTATCGTCAATAATAGGTTGAAACGATTCACTGGGTAAATAGAATTTAACCCGCTGATAGAATTCTTTCAAACCTACTTCAGCGCCATAACCATTCATCTGGATGCGTCCACGATTATGGCTTACATTGTCGTCAATTATCCAATATTTCAACACATTGCCGCGTCCCGAATTGGTAGGATCGGGTACAATTTCGGCTTTACGTTTATGACTTTGCAGCGAATCGTAATCTTGATATTGTATATTAATGATGCCAAAATGCGGTGATTGTTCAATATCATCCACCCAATTATTTGGTGGAGCCACACTATTATCGCTACCAGCAAACTCGGCTCCTTCTGATGTTTGATTAATTATGGCCGTTGTTCCTTCAAATCCGGAATTGAAAATTAAAGTACCCTGCTTATTTTCTACTTTTTGGGAGCATGCAACTACAATAAATCCAATTAATAAAAGGAATAAGAGATTCGCTTTTATTCTGAGCAAGTTGTTTTTCATAGTCATTACTGAGTTTTAATATACGAATAATGTTTGGTTGTTACTATTATTGTAAAACCTCGGAATAAAAAGTCAACCTTAACTAAATTATTTTTTTATTCCGAGGCTATTAAAAACCAAGTTATTTTTGCAATATGCTAATGGCGAAACCTCCGCCTTCGGCTAAATGTAAATCAAGTTTTGTGTCAGATGTAATGTCCATTTTATCAATAACATAATCGGTTGGATTATCATCCCAATGTGCTTTCTCACCATCTTTATAAATGGTGGCTTTAAAGGTTTTTCCGTTAGGCAAAAAGTTAAAGTTCACCGTAATATCGCGTGCTTCTTCGTTGGTAATTGAACCTACAAACCAATTTCCGGTATTACGTTCTTCACGGGCAATGGTCACAAATTCACCTACTTCACCATTCAATACTTTGGTTTGATTCCAATCAACTCCAACATCTCTAATAAACTGAAATGCGGGGTGTCCTTCATAGGAGTCGACCAAGTCGGCAGCCATTTGAATAGGGCTATAAATAACCACATATAAAGCCAACTGCTGAGCAAGTGTTGTATTTACTTGTGCTTCGGGCTTATACGGCTCACATTTAATATTAAAAATTCCGGGTGTATAGTCAATAGGACCAGCTAACATTCGCGTAAATGCTATGTTAGGCAAATGCGACGGAGGATTTCCACCATCGGAAGCCCATGCGTTAAATTCCTGGCCACGCAAACCTTCGCGCGAAATAATATTTGGATAAGTTCTGCGCAATCCGGTAGGTTTTATGGGTTCATGCGCATTAACTGCCACCTGATATTTTGCTGCTTTAATAGCGGCATTATTGTATTGATTAACCATGAATTGCCCGTGATGGTGTTCGCCTTTGGGAATAATTGGCCCCACATAACCCGACTTTACGGTATGCATGCCATAATGCTGCATTAACGCGTAAGCGGTGTCTTGTTGTTGCTCGTAGGTACGAACGGCTGCCGAAGTTTCGTGGTGCATAATAATATCTACGCCTTTTTCACGGCCATATCGCACAACTTCATCCATATCATAATCGGGATAAGGGGTTACAAAATCGAACACCCCTTCGCGGTCTTCAAAACCAATCCAATGCTCCCATCCGGTATTCCAACCTTCTACTAACAAGGCGCCAATGTTATTTTTTGATGCAAAATCGATGTAGCGTTTGGCATTTTTGGTGGTGGCACCATGCTTGCTTGTCTTTTTCTCACCATCGTGAAATTGGCTCATATCCTGCGTACCTTCCATGTCCCATGTAGAAATACCCAAATGCATTTCCCACCAAATACCCATGTATTTTGTAGGCTTAAACCACGATACATCACCTAATTTGTTGGGTTCATTCAGGTTTAAAATTAATCGGCTTTCAATTAAGTCGCCTGCTTTTTTGGCAATTAGAATGGTGCGCCAAGGGGTATTAAAAGGAGCTGTGCGCTTAACACGATAGGTGGTATTGTCGGAACCCACAATATCACTAATTAGGTTAAAGTTTTTGGTATCCACTTTTAAGGTCATGTCCGAGTAATCGATAAGACCAGCTTCGTGAAAACTTAAATGCAGTCCATCGGTTGTGCGCATGGTAACTGGTGTGTTTACCGCATTTTCAGGAATATAGGTAGCACCTAAATCGGGATTGTTACGGTATTGGGTGGCATCAATATCAGCAAATTTGGTGTGATGAAACAATTGCTCATACAATTCCCAATCGCCAGGTTGCCACCATACATCATGGTTTGCACCCAGGTTAAATTGCGTATTTTCGTGTGTAATTAATGCTTCTGTTAAATTGGCTTGCTCTGGAAACTCGTAGCGAAAACCCAAACCATCGTTAAAAACCTTGAACGATAGGTTCAGTAGTCGATTGGGGGCTTTGGTTTCTTGTAAATGCACTTTCAACATTTGGTATTCTTCTTTAACTTTTAATTGCTCACCCCAAGGCATTTCCCATTCGCCTGAATAATTAGAATTTTCAGCCGATAGTATTTTGAATCCTTTAGCCAGTTCGGGCATGTTTTCGAATTCAAAACCCAGGGTTGAGGGCTCAATTACTGTTTTGTTGTTAAAACTTACGGTGTAAGTGGGTTGCCCTTCAGAATTCAATGAAAAATTCAGAGCGATTTTTCCATTGGGTGAGCTTACTTTCTCGCTATTTGAGGAGGAACAGGCTATTAATAGCATGGTAATTGCGGAAATAAATATACATGTTAGTTTATTCATTTGTTTATGTTTTTTTAAGCTGACAAATGGAACTCGCCTGAACAATCATTTTCCTTTGGAAGACTTTGTTCTTGGCTTGTTTCATAGAATTAAATTTATTTAGTTTTTATTATTTATTTAATTTCAAAATCATGTTCGCTATTTACTGTTTGGCTTTTTTACTAATTAGGTTGTAAGGCATTTTTTCTTAAGTATCTCCAATTGCTGTATCCATTATATTGCCAACATGCAGTAATGTTAATGTTTGTTTCTTAATTCTTTAACTCAAAATTTGTTTGTTTATAAATATCTGAACTGGAACCTATCATCAATTGGAATGCTCCGGCATCGGCTTCGAATTTCATTTGGCTGTTCCAGTATTTTAAATCATCCTCACTTATTTTGAAGCTTACCATTTTACTTTCTCCTTTTTTGAGTTCGATGCGCTGAAAGTTTTTCAGCTCTTTTATTGGTCGAGACACGCTTGCTGCAATATCGTGAATGTATAATTGTACCACTTCGGCTCCATCATAAGCTCCGGAGTTAATTACTTTAAGTGATGCTATAATGGAATCGCCTCTGCTAAATGATGATTTACTTAAGGTGATTGGACTATAATCGAAAGTGGTATAGCTTAAGCCAAAGCCAAACTCATAAAGTGGCTCGTTGGGAATATCCATGTAGCCATTTACCCAGCGCAAACCAATGTTGGTAGTATCTTTGGGGCGGCCTGAGTTTAGATGGTTGTAATAAATAGGTACTTGCCCTGCATGGTACGGCATGGTAATGGGCAGCTTGGCGCAAGGGTTAAAATCGCCACTTAACACATTGGCTACTGCATTTCCGGCAGTAATTCCGGGTTGCCAGCACAATAAAATGGCATCTAACATGGGCTCAACTTCGGTTAAAACCAAGGGGCGGCCATTAAATATTAAACCCACAGTGGGTTTGCCTTCTTTCGAAATGGCTTTCACCAAATCTTCTTGATTGCCAGGTAAAGAAATATCAGCACGGCTATGCGCTTCGCCCGATTGTGAACCATGCTCGCCAATGGCCAATACCACTAAATCAGCCTTTTGAGCTACTTTTACCGCTTCGGCAATTAGCTCGTCGGTACATTTGCCCCAAGCTTCGCCACCTTTTGCAAAAAGTATTTTCCCCTTCTTACCAAAGCGAGCCTCCATTCCCTGACGGATGGTAACCACATCGTCGGCCTTACCCCAACCCGTCCATTCGCCAATCATGTCCATATTTTCGCGGCTATCGGCCAATGGACCAATTAAAGCAATGGTTTTTACTTTTTTTGTATCGATGGGTAATAGCTGCTTTTCATTTTTCAGAAGCACAATGCTTTTATTGGCTAAATCTTCGGCTGCTTTCAGATGGTTCGGGTGCATTATGGTGCTATCCATGCGCGCCTGATTCAGGTACTTGTAGGGATTATCCATCAATCCCAATTCGAATTTAAACTTTAGTATGCGACGCACTGCTTCATCCACCAAAGCCACATTAACAGTGCCTTCGTTTACCAATTGTTCCAAATTTTGCATATAAATCATGCTCCACAGGTCGGTATGCGACCCTGCTTTAATGCATTTTTCGGCTGCCTCTTTACGGTTGGCTGCTGTTCCGTGGGGAATCAATTCGTGAAATGAATTGGCATCGGAAACAGTTACGCCTCTAAATCCCCATTCATTAATTAATACATCCGTCAATAAAAATTTATTGGCACTGGCCGGAATGCCATCCACCACATTAAAAGCATTCATAATACTGGCCACATTGGCATCAACAGCGGCTTTAAATGGGGGCAAGTAGGTTTCGCGCAACACACGCTCCGACATGTCAACCCTGTTGTATTCTTTGCCCGTTTCGGCAGCACCATAGGCTGCAAAATGTTTTACAGTGGCAATTAATGTGTTCTCGTCGCTTAAATCGTTGCCTTGAAAACCTCTCACGCGGGCTTCGGCCACTTTGCTACCATAATAGGTATCTTCGCCTGAGCCTTCCATGCAGCGTCCCCAGCGGGCATCTCGGGTAATATCCACCATGGGAGCAAAGTTCCAGGTAATACCACCTGACGTAGCTTCCTTGGCTGCAATACGTTCCGAGTTTTCGATGGCTGCTAAGTCGAAACTGGCAGCCTGACCTAAGTTTATGGGGAAAATAGTGCGGTAACCGTGAATAATATCAGCTGAGTACAGTAAGGGAATACCTAATCTACTTGAATCTACGGCTGCTTTTTGCCAAGCAGTAAGTTTGGGTAATTCAGCCCAAGCAGTAAGCGCACCAATATGGCCAGCTTTAATTTCGCTAAATAGTTCCACATTTTGTTTGTAATTATCGGTGGAATATTCTCCTTTTAAATGGTTTAACTGCCCAATTTTTTCTTCCAGGGTCATTTTTTTTAAGAGCGCCTCCACTTTAGCATCGGTAGTGGTTTGAGCGTTTAAGATGGTAGTTGTTGCGAACAACAAGGCAAGACCTGTAATAATATCCTTCATAGTTATGTGTTAATTTATAGTCATAGTTTTGTAGGCAGCGTTTCGTTTATTCATTTTAAAATTTAGAAACATAATTTTTGTGCTTCACATGCACCGAAGGGCTATGCAACTGCAATCGAGTAAATTGTTACCAAATGCAATGTTTACCACTCAATGTTTTTGTTAATAAAATCAATTAATTGATTTGCCATTGCCATTTGTTCTTCAATTCGAGGATGGCCTGGCGTTTCTTTATAAGGAAATATTAATGCATAGATATTGCTATTGTTTAGTTCAGCCACGGCTGTTTTAACATTGTTTACCCATAGTTCGGATGCAGAAGCATCCATATTACCTAATGCACAAATAATTTTTGCCGATGGATATTTATACTGAATTTGAGTGATGAAATCCTTATAAGCATCAATTATAAATTCATTGGTGGGTGCAGTTTTTCCGAATCGCTCAATATAATTTTCATGGTTTGGAGTGCCTAAAACTCCTTTATCGTTTTGCAACAGATTTACTACCACAATTTGAGGGGTAAATCGAGAGAAATCCCAAATACTTGTAGTGTCCCAAGGGATGATTCGGTTGTAAATTTCGGGCATAAGCGGTTTAGCCCATCCAACCGTAATGCCAATGCCATGGCGCACAATACAGGAATATTCGGCATTAAAATGCCTTGCGGTTAAGGCCGCATAGCTTAAATAATTATTTGTATAGGTGCTATCGGGCGAGTCCTTTCCTGAATAGTCTTCTATCGCATAGCCAGCTGTAATTGAATTGCCATAAAACTCAATTGCTCTGGTCTTGGTTTCGGGTTTATTTAATAGTTCGCCATCACCTAAAAGGGTGAAATTATAAAACGACGTTTTGCCTCTGTTCCATTCTGTGCGTTTAAATATTTCAACGGTGTGTGCCCCTTGCTCCAAGCTGTCAATTAGGGTATAGAGCTGCTTTATTGTATCCGCTTTAAAAACAAAAAGGCCTTTATCATCAACAATTACGTTGTAATAGTTTTCACCCTTATCGTCTTTCAGCAAAGCGCTTAGCCCTGTGCCAATAAAATTCATTTTTATTGATGAACCTGGCCAGTATAAATCGGCACTATTTTTTGAGGTATCAATACGTCCCGAATACTTAATATTTTGGTTAGTGTAATCGATTACAACTTGCTTTTGCGAGCAGCCGATAAAAGAAATAAGGACAATAAAAAAGATGACATTACATTTTAGTTGCATAACTGTTATTTTAATTCGAATTGAATTTTTTGTAAATCTTTATCGTCCAAAGAACTCCCCACCATTAGCGTAAAACTTCCGGCATCTGTAACACGTTCCAAATTAGTATTTAAATAACTTAACATATCAGGTTTAACCATAAATTCAATGGTTTTACTTTCGCCAATTTGCAAACTCACTTTTTTAAAGCCAATAAGCTTTTTAACGGGTTGCGTAACCGGGCAAGCATTGTCGTTTAGGTAGAATTGCACCACCTCGTCGCCCATAACCTTGCCTGTGTTGGTAATTTTTACCGTGGCCTTAATTGATTCTCCTTTTTCAATAATATTTTTGCTCAACGCAATTTCTCTGAACTCAAATGTGGTATAACTTAAGCCATATCCGAAAGGAAACAAAGGCCCTGTTTCGGTTAGAATGTAGTTTAAAACGTAGTGCGATGGTTTATGATTGTAAACCGTTTGAATTTGCCCTGCATTGCGCGGAATACTAAGGGGCAATTTGCCCGATGGATTCACTTTACCCACACAAATTTCGGCCACCGCTTGTCCGCCTTTGGCACCCGGTTCCAACGCATTTATTACCGCATCCGACTTTTCAATAAGGTTAGCAATACCTAAAGGACGGCCACTAACCAAAATGCAAACTACTGGCTTTTTTGAGTTTAGCATGGCTTGGGCAAAATCCATTTGGTTGCCTGGCATGTTAATGTTATCACGCGCCATATTTTCGCCAGCTGTTCGTTCAGCCCCAGTGTAGCGCAACGAATTTTCGCCTACAACCATCACCACCAAATCGCTCTGCTTGGCTTTTTGAACTGCATTGGCAATTACATTTGGGGCAATAAATTTAGCACTGCTACCCACATCGTAATAACTGATTTTAGACCCCAGTTCTTGCTGAAAACCTTCTAAAATGGTGGTGATATTTTCGTTGGGTTGTAACAAAGCCCAATCGCCCAAAATGCTTTGGTTATTGGCATTGGGGCCTACCACTAAAATATGTTTGTATTTATTGCTTTGCAAAGGTAATATGCCGTTGTTTTTTAATAGGACTACCGATTTTCGAGCAGCCTCAAGAGCTGTCTGCTGATGTTCTTCGGTAAAAATCGATTCATCTACCTTTGTTTCATCCACCAAACAAGTTTCAAAGAGTCCCAATTCGAATTTTGCTTTTATAATGCGATAGGCTGCATCATTAATTCGTTCCATGGGCACGAAGTCTTTCTCCACCAAATATTTTAGCTGAAGACCAAATTCGGGACCGTGCATGTTCATGTCTAAGCCCGCATTAACCGATAATTCCACCGCATTGGTATCGTTGGCAGCCATTTGGTGAAACTTTTTTAAGGCTTTTACGTCCATCCAATCAGATACTATAAATCCATTAAAACCATATTCTTTTTTTAATATGTTTTGGATGTAATCCTGATGTGCATGGCAAGGCACACCATTTATTTCGTTGTGCGCCAACATTAAGGTTGATGGATTTAAGTTAATGCAAGCCTGATAAGGAGGAAGAAAAATTTCATGCAGGGTGAGTTCCGAAATATCGGTTGGGGCAACATTTACCCCGTTTACCGACTGGCTTCCCGCCACAAAATGTTTAATGCACGACAATACTTTACGGGTTCCGTCTATGGTGTCGATTTCGTAACCTTTTACCATGGCGCGCCCCATGAGCGAAACCAGCAAGGGGTCTTCGCCGAATGTCTCGCCGACTCTACCCCATCGGGCATCGCGAGCAATATCGAGATTGGGCGAAAAAGTCCAGTGCGACCCTGTGACCCACATTTCTTCTCGGGTTTCGCGTGCAATTTTTTGCACCAGCACAGTATCCCAGGTGGCTGCCAAACCAATTGGCGATGGATAAACGGTAGTGCCATTTACCATGGCATTACCATGTATAGCGTCAATGCCAATAAGCAACGGAATTTTCAATCGGCTTTTTAGGGCTTCGCTTTGTAAAGCGTTGGCTTCCGTTGGTGTTAGCACGTGCAAAAACGAGCCCACTTGTCCAGCACGAGTTAAGGCTCGCAAAGAATCGGGCGAGTAGCCAGGATAAAAACCAAAGGCATGATTCACTTCGGCTCCGTGACTTTTCATCCACTGTTCATTTTCTTCGATATGTTTGAGACCTACCAACTGAACCATTTGGCCAATTTTCTCCTCTAAAGTCATTTGAGCAAGCAAGAGTTGTGCTCTTTTATTGGACGGAAGATTTGGGTTGGTATAAACATCGTGTGTTTTTATGTTATTGCAACTGGCAAGAACAAACGCTATAGTTAAAAAATAAATTAGTTTACCCAAGCCTATGCGAATGTAAAAAGCTTTTTTCATTTTTAATGTATTAAGGTTTTATACTAATAACAACTTTATTTACTCTAAGGTGTGTATAATACACTCAAATAGGTGAAAATAATATAAAATATTTGTAATAAAAGGGGTGAATAATTGTTCAGTCAATTATATTAACGACTGATTAACTGATATATAGTTTCAAACAAATCAAAAAAAAATTTGTTCTCAGATGATGTCGAATTGCGACGCATATCTACTGGAGTAAAATTACATCCATTTCCATGCAAACAAAATTCTTAAAATGATACACACAGCATTTTAAAAAGAGTTGCTGACTTGCATTATAGTCAGCAACTCTTTTATGTTTATCTACTTATGATTAGTTTTTCAACTTGCTGGTGGTTTTGGTCACTTACCAGAACAATATAAATTCCATTCCTAAGGTTCGCATTTATTTCAATACTTACTTTAGAGCTGCTATCCAAAACATTGCTTTGTACCAATTGGCCAATGGAGTTGAAGATTTTATAGTTAGCCTTAGATGATACAAACGATAGCGCATCTAGCTCAACAAAATTGCCATATACTGGATTAGGAGATAATAGAACTAAGGTGTTTGCCTTATTTTCAACACTTGTTAGGTCGGTACTTTTTAAGGTTTTTCCACATGTGAATTTTTCACATTCCCCAATAATGCTTCTATTGGCTACCAATTGCCCATTTCCATAATCTTCAGCCGATACGTACTTACTATTTATTTCATACTTTAATGAAATGGTTCCATCGCTGTTGTAAATAAATTTCATTTTCTCCCAACTTCCTGCCCCAGCATTGGCTTGCAATTTTCCACCATCGTTTTGATTGGTCATTACATATTTGCTGGTTGCTAAAGCATATAAACGAAACCAACCACTTCCGGCATCTTTCACTTCAAATTTTTCCCATTCTCCTGCACTCGTGCTATTGGCATATAGTGGCACGATGGAGTTTATTGATTTATCGGCACATACATATTTGCTGTTCACAGTGGCCTTTAGCCAGATAACATCCCCAGCTTTAATAATACTGCTAGTTTCAGATCCTGCTTTTACTTTATCATAATGGTTGGTTGATGCAACATCGTCCAAAAATCGTATTTCATCAAAATAAACAGTGTTAGTGGGCGATTCGGGCTTCATCTTGTCGCTATAAATATCCCATGCCAAATAACACTTATCTTTAGCAGGTAATGCACCATTATAAGTATATTTCTGTCCATCACGCCAAACTTCAACTTTTCCGGTGCTGCTGGTATTGTAATACACATGTACCACAAAATCAACCCACTGATTAACTGGAACCTCACCTATATTACCTAACCCTTCTACATAAAACTGATAATCAATGCCATTCCCACTGGGACACCATGTTTTAATGGATCCATATTGATTTCCCCCTCCTCCAGCATCGATATTTTTAACTTGAAATATCCAAACATTGTCTTTACTCCATTGGTCGGTTAACTGATGATTGGCAATATAAACACTAAAGCCAATCCACGCGTGATCATTGTAATCGATAAACGCATCATTATAATTCGAAAACTGAGTTCTATACCCACAGTAATTACCTCCAGTGAGAGCCGCATCGTCTCCTTTCTTCATCATCTTAACCGAATTATACCCGCACCGCGCCTGTTCGGTGCTCACTTGAAATGGAACAACAGCACATCCGGCACAAGGATTTGTGGAGCAGTTTTGCTCAATCCAGTAGCCAACATTTGTTGTACCCGCAGAATAATCCTCAAAGCCATCGTAACGTTTTATGGTCTGTCCAATAGCGCTTTGGAAAAACACTAGAACTAAAAGAAGTAGATTAGATTTTGACATAACAAGTAGATAAAATAGAATGAATAATGTACTAGTGCTGTTTTGCTTTCAAGCACAAAACAGAGCTGTGCTAATTTTTAAACAATTCAATATTAACCAATCCCCAGTCTCCAGATACAAATGCTTTATCAAGGTGATTTAGCAGTTTTTTATTTTGGTACAGTTGAGCCAACTGTACCAAATCCATGTAACCATATAAATTTAACCAATAGCCATAATCGTAATGCTGGCGGATGGATTTGGGATGCATCATTAGCGCATACCATTCGGTGTTCAACCCAGCTTGCTTACACAATTGCATTGCCTCCATTCCATTAACAAACATCTCATTAGACAGTTGAGTAAACATTTTTGTCATTCCATCGTAACTTAACTGACTTGTGTTAATGACATTGCACTTATCATCGACCTTTAATGTTTTAAACGACAATGTGTGCTCGAAAATGGTATCGCCATTAAAGTCAAATTCAATTAAATCGTAAAACCCGTTATTGTCAGTATCGGTGTATTTTACGGTGGCAAATATTTTAGGCTCTTTAATTAAGCGGTTGTATGGTGATTTATCATAAAGCCCTCCGTATCCTTGATAGTAATGCGCGTCCATGTCAATTCTCCAAACGCCTAGTTCGGCACCATATAAATGAAGACGACCATCGAAATTGGAAATATAAAGCTGTCCTCCACCTGAGTTATCCATATCCCACTCACCTCTATCGCCCAATGCATCAGCCTGAGGGTCGTCATCGATACCTCCTTTGCCAAACCCAATCTTAAATGGATCTTTTGGTTTCAATAACTCAACTCGCTCCCAACGGTTACAGTCATCATCTTCATCGAAAACAAACCAGCATTGATTCCATTCACCTTTTTTGAAAATAATATCGTGTGCCGCTTTTCGTTCCGGGTAAATCAACTCGGTAAGATGCCGCCAACGCGAATCGTACAAAAACGAGTCGGCCTCTGCCATTCCCCCCGGACTATGAAGTGGTTGATGGTGATTGTTGTAATTATAGCCTTTCCCATGAAAATACAAGCTCATGTCGAAATCAAATTCATTGGCAGGGCCAGCATCATTGTCAAGATCCCAAGAGATGTAGGCATGTTCAATGTTTCCGGTGAACACCACATCGTAGTTGGGATTAACGTCTGTAAATTTTTCGTTATCCTTATGCCCTTTTACGCTTTGCCCTTTATCTCGAAAATATGGATAATCTTCAAGCCGAATGGAGGAATTGGTATAACCATTGCTGTCCTGATCAAAGAAATAAAAAGGAATTTCCCAGCTATACCTTAAATCTTCAATTCTAAAACTCGACACGCTCATTTTTGTAAATGCATTCTGACCATGGTAATCGGTGTAGAAGTTGCTATGGCCATAATGTTCCCAGCAACGCATCAATAGCTTGTTCCAATCAATATAGGCAAAGCTTTGATCTTGCTCGCCGTCATCGATAAACCACATGACATTGCTGCTCCAATCCCATTGATTGCGTATGGCAGGATCGCCATTTTCAATCACCAATTGAATGTCTGCTTTACCATCATTGTTTTCATCTCTAAAATCAATACACAAATCCCATGGTCCACCATAAATGCCATCCTTGTTAACATCCACGCACAAGCAATCGTTGTCCATATCTCCTTCTAAATCACCATAGGCCATGTCTCCGTCATCATCAAACCAAATACAAGGTATCGAGTCTTTCATTAAAAACTGTATCGCATCTGGCTTGCCATCTTTGTTTAAATCGAGGTATTTAAGTTGCGAGAGGTTATTAACAAGTGGTTGTCGGAAGGGCATTAAAAGTGTATTATTATTCCAATATGCCTTATTTGTTTTCAACTTATTAGTTGTTATAGCATGTTGCGCATGAATAGGCAATATGCAGAGGATGATAAAAACTCCCAAAAAACAAGTCACTATGCTTCTTTCCATCTATATAATATTTACTTTTAAAATCGGTATTAAATTTGGCTGATACAACATAAAGCGACCAAACTCGAGAGAGTAATGACAATTACATATTGAAAATGCCAAAACTTAGTCGATAATTTGGATGTGCCTCTTAGTCCCAAAAATAGACTAAAGTTGTGTTTAAATGGGGTAATATCGAGTCAAAGAAGATTACTTTTTAGCATTTAACACAAAATCACAACATGTCTTATTGTTTAATAATTAGCATATTGCGATAATATTGAACGATTATTCCTCCTGCTAAACACATTCAATTAGGAAATATTTTGGTCGAACACAAGCTATGCCAACTGCAAAGCATCGACAAAAAGCAATAACAAAATAACTCCATCGTACTAACAACTTCCCGTTTATGTAATTACAACTCTTTATACCTAACTATCCTTTTGTTTTGATATATAGTCTTTGGGTAGAATGTTATGGAACTTCTTAAAACACTTACTGAAATATTTTGGGTCGCTAAATCCAAGCATATATGCTATCTCTGAGATGTTACGTTTATCTTGTTTAAGAAGCATAGCTGCTTTTTTCATTTTGTATTGCATTATAAATTCAATAAGGGTGTAGCCTGTAAGTGCTTTTACTTTTCGATACAAAACAGGTCGGCTGGTGGCAAGTTCTTTGACAAGTTGACTCACCCCAAACTCTGATTCAGAAAGATTGTCTTCAATCATTTGCATCATCTTATTAATGAACTGCTCATCGTTGGATGATAGAAATGTTTGGGTAGGTTCAAAAGTCACCTCACGACTGTATTTTTCTCTCAGTTTTTGTCTGGCTTCCAATAAATTATAAATTCTGGCTTCCAGCAATTCTGGTTCAAAAGGCTTTGTTACATAGGCATCGGCTCCAACTTTATATCCCTCAAGGCGATAATCGTGTGTTGTTTTTGCAGTAAGCAAAATAATTGGAATATGAGCAGTAAGTGGCTCTTTTTTTAATTTGTTGGTTAATTCTATGCCGTCCATCTCAGGCATTGCCACATCGCTTATTACAATATCGGGAATGGTAGTTTTTGCTTTCGCAAAAGCCTCTTTGCCATTTGAAGCAACTAAAACTTTAAACTGCTTAGATAGACATTGTTTTAAAAAAATACGCATGTCTTCATTATCATCTACAATTAGAGCAATCAAACTGTTGTCTTCGTCATCGATTTGTTCTTCGATACAAACCAATGGCACTAAGTCGATGGGAGAAATTGAAGGGTGTAAGGGCGAAACCGTGTTGTTTTCAGGTAGAAATTCGATGTTTTTTGAGTTCATTAATGGACTATACAATAACGGAATGAAAACATAAAATCGGCTGCCTTTACCGGGCTCGCTTTCAACACTAATATTGCCATTTAGCAGTTCAATTAGATTTTTTGTGAAGGCTAACCCAATACCTGTACCGCTGTCGGTTTTAGTAGCACCACCTATAACTCTGTAAAATTGGTCGAATATTTGTTTTTGAGCATCTTTGGTTATGCCTTGTCCCGAATCTTTAACAACAATTCGCAAATACGGCATGAGTTGCTTTTTTGATCCTAATAAAGATTTTGAGGTTATTTCTTTTTCGGTAACAGTAACCAGAACTGATACTTCACCAAGGCTTGGTGTATATTTGAAGGCATTGGAGAGAAGATTATTGAGAATTTTATCCAGTATGTTGGGATCGAAAAATACACACAACTCTTCTACTTCAGCAAACAAATTAAATTTCATTTGTTTGCTTGTTGCTAACGACTCAAAATTTTGATAAACCTCACGAATAAACTGAATGATATTATCTTTTGCCATGCGCACCTTCATTTTCCCTTGCTCTAACTTCCGAAAATCCATTAATTGATTAACAAGGTTGTTTAGGTTCGTTGCATTTCGTTGGATAATTAACAATGATTGTTGCGCATCTTTATTGTTGATTAGTTGTGACTTAAGGTATTCCAATGGCCCAGTTATGAGGGTTAATGGTGTGCGGAATTCGTGGGAAATATTGGTGAAAAACATGAGCTTCGTTTGGTGTAGCTCTTGATCTTTTTCTCGCTCAATGTGTTCGATTTGAAGCTTGTTTTTTACTTGTGTTCGAATAATAGTATATCGTTGAAAATAAAACAACAACGCAGCTAGGCATACAATGTAAAATAGAAACGCATACCATGTACGCCAAAATGGAGCATTGATAGTAATCATCAACGAAGTCCCAGTTTGATTCCATACATTGTCGTTGTTTGCAGCTCTAACCCTAAAGGTATATTTACCAGGAGGTATATTGGTGTATGTAGCCGATTTGGCAATACTTCCGTCGTGCCATTGGGTTCCATCCGAATCAAAACCTACCATTTGATATTCGTATTTACTCTGAAGAGGTGCGATATAGTTTAAAGCAATAAAATCGATGGTAAAAAACCGTTCGCTATACTTTAAATTAACCTCATCACTGGCACTAATGTGCTTATTTAATGGCGATTTATCATCACTCCGTTTCACTGACTTGTTAAATATCTTAAAATCAGTAATATAAACCTTTGGAATGGTTGTGTTTCGCTGTATGTCTGACGGAAAAAACATACTTACACCTTTTAATCCCCCAGCGTATAGTTTTCCATTATTGGCTTTTATAAACGAATTGTTATAAAACTCATTTCCTTGCAAGCCACTACTCGCATCGTAATTGGTAAAAAGACCTCCCTCAGGGTTAAAACGGCTTAAGCCTTTACCTGTACTCACCCATATATTTTGATCATCATCTTCAAGTATCCCAACCACCCTATTGTGTGGCAAGCCATTGGCTGTTGTATATTGCTTAATGCTGCCTTGCTGCTTATTAAATTGATGCAATCCGTTTTTCCACGATCCAAACCACAATCGTTTGTGCGAATCTTCAAACACAACATATACTTTTTCGTTGGTATCGATTGGCCATATTTTTTTTCTTATTCCGCTGGGATCAAACAAATACAAGCCCTCAGAACAAGCAATCCAGAGGTTACTTTGGCTATCCTCAAATATATCAGTTACGCCTTCGAATGGATAGTGGGTAAAAATACCGGTAGTTGGGTGGTATTCATTAAGTCCTGTGAGTGTGCCAATCCAATAACGGCCATTTTTATCAATATATAACTTGTACACATGATTACTCGAAATGGTTGTCGAATCATCCTCTGAATGAGTATAGTGCTTAATATCACCTGTTGTTCTGTTTAGGATATTCAGCCCTCCATTGAAGGCGCCAACTAATAAATCCCTATTGTTGTCTTCAAGAATGGATAAAATAATATCTCCTTGAAGACTATTACGATTAGATGGGTCGTTTTTATAGTGCGTAAAATACTTGCTGACAGGATTAAAGCAATCAAGCCCTAATCGGGTACCAATCCAAATATAACCATCACCACTTTGATATAACGTGCGCGCATTGGAGTTGCTTAATGAATTTGGTTCATTGGGAATGTGAGTAATCAGTTCAAATGCGTTTTTGTATTTGTTATAAACATTTACACCTCCTCCATAGGTACCAAACCAAAGAATTCCTTCTTTACTTTGATAAATACTATACACGGTGTTGTTTGAAAGGCTATTAAGAACTGATTCGTTTTTCCTGAATTGTATAAACTTTTTGGTTTTAAATTCAATGACTCCGAGTCCATGACCATCAAATCCTATCCAAAGATTGCGATCGTTATCCTCCTTAATCGTTCTTACCACAGCTTCTCTAGATAAAATAGGATAAGGTTTAAACACATAGTCCTGTTTATCTAAGCGAAAAAAGCCATACAACTCCGTTCCCAACCAAATATCTCCATTCGAATCGGAGTAAATTGCTGTTATTCTTCCTGTAGCCTTAGTTGCGACACCATTTTTTAAGATGGGTAAATCCTTGTATTCGCCATTGAGCAAATCAAAAAAGCGAATCCCATTGTTGTACCCGATCCAAAGTTTTTCTTTTTGACATAAAAAGGTATGAATACGCTCCTTACTCAAAACTTGTGCTGATTGAGGAAATAGCTTAGTATAACCCGAGCTTGTATTTTTGAAATCTACGAAACGGTTTTCAGCACTGTAATAATAACACATCCCACCCATCGTCGCAACCCACAAATTGCCTGTTTCGCCTTGTTCTAAAATGCCACTTATGTCGTTTGAAATGATCGAATTTGAATTGTTTGCGTCATGTTTAAAATGACTCCAGCTGTCATTATCCCGATCAAATAGATTAAGCCCTTCACCATAGGTGCATGCCCATAATCGATTACGACTGTCTTCATATACGCTAGAAACCATGTTGTCGCTTATGGTTGTCGTATCATCTGCCTGATTAAAATAGGTTGTAAAGCTATGACCGTCGTATCGGTTTAATCCATCATAAGTAGAAAACCATATAAATCCTTGATGATCTTGGAAGATATTGGTTACTGCATTCTGAGACAAACCTTGTTCATCGATAATGTGTTCGAAACGAATATTTGGACTTATCTGACTAATAGTTGATGCCGTAGCCAATATAAATATAAGCGCACTAAAAGTAATTCTTCGCATAGCTAAAATTAGGTTCGTCAAACAAAGAAAACCATTTCAATCATTCATACAAATTAACAAAAAGTTTCGAGGGTTGAAAACAAAAACCATTTTGGGTGTAAAAATGGTTCATGTCACACATCAGATTGCTCTTATTACGTCTTGCAGCTCTTGCGATTTCTGTTTTTTCAGAGGTGATGAGAATGACAAAATTTTTGGTTGATTTCACATACACCAACTAGCTGTTGTGAACGAAAATTACACCTTATTGACATTTTCATAACACGAATTGTAATCTAATACATCTTTTTAGAGATGGATGACATCGCCTGAGAAAAGCAGAATAACCAATTTTGTATAATCTTAACAATTCACAACAAATTCATTTAATTACTAAAACTTATAAGGATGAAAAAATTACATCTACTACTATTGTTCTCCATTTTTATGGGAAGCTCAATTTTTGCTACTGCACAACAAGTTATCTCTATTACAACAGCCGACGGAACATATGGTGCTGATAATCGAGTGCTAGTTGGTGCCGATCCTGCGGCTGGTAATCCTCAAACCGTATGGAGTTCCTGGATTAACGCGGCAACAGGCGCCTCAAACAAAGACGGTGGCATGATTAATATTTCTCCAAAGTACATGTATTGTATGTACTTGCGTTTTGACCTAACTAGTCTGGTTGGAAAAACAGCTACTGATGCAAGCTTAATTTTTAACTGTGTAAATTCTACTGCACGCAGCAATATAAAATTGTATGCACTTGAAGATAAATATGCTGGTGGACGCGATTGGAGTGGTTATATTGATGAAGAAGGTGAGTTTTACATTGAAAAACACGCAACCAATGGAAGTGGATGGACTCCGGTATTTGATCAAACAGCAGGAACATTTAACCCAGGATTTGAAAAAGTATTGTGTGCTGACAGCGCGCCAGGCCTTGAAGAAGGTGCTGCGGCCGATGAATTGGATGGAAACTATAATTACTTCTCAACAGTCTTAAAGCCTATTGGTGCCAAATTCTCCCGTCCCGATGGAGCTACAACTGTTACCATTAATCACAGCGATCTTTTGCAAGCCATTAAAGACGATACCAATAAAACGATAGTATTGGTTGTTGCCACTGAATCAAAACCAACCGGAATTTTTCCCGAAGAGTTTGTGGATATGATTACAAAAGAGCAAGACATCACAAAAGCCGCAGCGTTAAAAGTTACTGTTGATGGAGTTACAGCAATTGCTAAACCTAAAAAAAATGGTTTTGTAACCTTTAATTCAACTCTAATAGGCGATGAATTAATTCTTTCATCTTCATTAAAGAGTTTCGATAAGATTGAAGTGTTTTCGATAACTGGTGAATTAGTAATAACTAAATCGTCGTTAAACAGCACACAAACAACCATTAATTTCTCAAATCAAAAAACTGGTATTTATTATGTGAAAACCTTTAGCTTGGATGGAATAAGTGTTGACATCAAAAAAGTCATTAAAAAATAATCAAAAATACAATTTATGACATCAAGAATTTGGCAGATAGTTTGTAGCAGGGTGACCTTAGCCTTCTTTTTATTGGCAATAATTCAGCTGGCTAACTCCAACGATGCCTTTGCGCAAGATGGAAAAGTGAGAATAAGCGGTACAATAACCGATGGGCTATCAAACGAACCCATGCCAGGCGTTACGGTTTTAATTAAAAACTCCACATCGGGAACCATCACAAACGGAAATGGATTTTACACAATTGACGCTACGCCGGCTGAAACGCTGGTATATTCGTTTATTGGTATGCTTACCGAAGAGTATGTTGTAGCTCAAGCATCAGTCCACAACGTTGCCCTCACATCTGAAACTACTGGTTTGGAAGAAATAGTAGTGGTAGGATACGGTGTGCAAAAAAAGAGTGATGTTACTGGTTCTGTAGCCTCTGTTAACGAGGAGCAATTGCAACAAATATCGGTTAGTAATGCGGCCGAAAGTTTAAAAGGTCGAGTTTCCGGGGTGCAAATTAATACCAATGACGCTTCGCCAGGTAGTACGCCAAACATTTCTATCCGCGGTATTAACTCAGTTAATGGAAGTAACCAACCGCTAATTGTGGTTGATGGATTTACTTTGGCAGGCGACCTAAGTAGCATTAACCCCCGAGACATCAAGTCGATTGAAGTGCTAAAAGATGCTTCGGCAACAGCTATTTACGGATCGAGAGGTTCGAATGGTGTAATTATTATTACCACAATTGTTGGCGAAAACGGACAAGCGAAAGTGGATTTCACGAGTACGCTTACGGCCACAAGCATCCAAAACAAAATAGAAATGATGAATGGACAGCAATTCCATGATTTCTATACCGAGCTTAATGGCACTAATCCTCAAACAACGTCATGGAATGGCATCAATACCGATTGGCAAGATGAGGTTTATCAAAATGGATTTCACCAAAATTATCAGTTAAACATTTCTGGGGGAAACAAAAAAACCACTTACGCATTATCGGCAAACTATTTAGACGAGAAAGGAATTGTCAAAAAATCAGGCTTTAATCGAGGAAGCATACGGTCGCGTATAAACTCAAAACTAACGAGCTGGTTTACTGTTGACAACACACTATACTATGCCCGTAGCTTGACCAATCGTACCAATTCTAATACTTCGGGCTATGGAGGCAATCCATCTTTATCAAACTCAGCTTTAACATTTTATCCAAATTTGCCTGTCCAAAACGAGGTAGGCGATTATTCGAATATGTCGTTTAAAACAAATCCAGTTTCAATTATTGATGGATATGACAATGACAATACCAAAAACTTTATTTACAATTACACTCAGTTGGATTTTAATTTGTTACCTGGCTTGACTTTTAAAACCACTCTCGGAGTAACTGCTCAATTGCAAAATGGAAGAAGCTATTGGAGCAGAGAAGTGGTATATGTAGCAGGACAACTAGGAGGCATTGGAGGGCAAAGCACAAACCAAAATTGGAAATGGAGTCAAGAAAACATCCTTAATTACTCCAAAAGCTTTGGAAAACATAACATAATGGTAACGGCTGCTTATTCGCAAGAATATGAGAATTACCGTGGCTTTTATGGTACTGGAACAGGCTTCCCATCTGACTTATTAAAATACAACAACTTAGGAGGTGCTACCAATGCAACTCTTCATTCAAGTGATGTGGAATATGCGCTCATGTCCGGTCTGGGACGCTTGTTTTATAACTATAACGAAAAGTATTTTCTAACGGCTTCTGTACGCCGCGATGGCAGTTCCAGATTTTCAACAGGGAATAAATGGGGAACCTTTCCTGCATTCAGTGCTGGTTGGCGCTTAAGTGAAGAAAATTTCGTTAAATCTATCGAATGGATTTCGAATTTAAAACTTCGTGCCGGATGGGGCATAACGGGTAACTACTCAGTACTAGGTGCTTACGAGTCGTATTTTGTATTTAATTCTACCTTGCGCGGCCCAGCTATTTTTAACAACATAGGCCAACTTAAATTTATTGCCAGTAGTAGTCCCAACGAAAACCTAACTTGGGAAACCTCTTCCCAAACCAACATTGGGGTTGATCTTGGCGTTTTCGATCAACGTGTAAATTTGGTGGCAGATTACTATTTTAAAGAAACAACCGACTTGCTTTTAGAACGCCAAACACCTGATGGCGCATTAACATCAACTCGACGCGTTAATGAAGGAACGCTAACTAACCAAGGATTAGAAATTGCTTTAACCACAAACAATTTAAATTCAGAGAAATTCAGTTGGACAACCACGCTTAATTACAGTTTCAATCGCAATAAGGTAAAAAGCCTTCCCGATGGGGATATTTTTTATGGCCCATACAATGGAATAATGAGTGATCAACCAAATGTTTTACGAGAAGGCAAACCTGTTGGTGCTTTTTGGGGATATGTTTACGATGGCGTTTTCAGTGATAATAACGTGGTTTATACCGATATAACCTCCTATCCATATTTATCAAACCCATTAAAACCTGAAGGTTTTGCAAGATTTAAAGACATTAACAACGATGGGAAAGTGGATGCAAATGACCGAGCGGTCATTGGATCTCCAGAACCCGATTTTGTTTTTGGTTTCAACAACGAAGTTACTTATCGCAACTGGGATTTTAAACTCTTTATTCAAGGGGTTGTAGGAGCTGATGTTTATAACATGACTCGTTATGAAATTGACAATCCCAATGGAAACACCAATTTATCTACTCGTTTGCTGAACCGATGGACACCCGACAATCGCAATACCGATGTTCAAGGGGCTGGCAAAACACTTAATCTAAGTAGTAGCCAATATATTGAATATGGTTCTTTCCTTAAATTTCGAGACATTCAATTAGGATATAGCTTACCTATAATAATGCTAAACAGAGCCAATATCAGTAGATTAAGATTTTATGTGAGTCTTCAGAACTATTTCACCATTACCAACTACACTGGCTATGATCCCGAGTTAAGTTACAGCTCTGGTGGTAGTGTTTCTCAAAACCTCGATTTAGGTGTATATCCATCCACTCGCTCGTTTGCTTTTGGAATTCAATTGGGACTCTAATCTAATAAAATGATGATCATGAATCTATTAAGAATATTTAACCTAAAAAACTGGGGCAAACTGGCTTCTATTGGTCTAGCAACTGTTATGTTAGTTGCTTGTGTTGATTTAGAAATTGTACCAAAAGATAAATACTTAAGTGGAAACATTTCTGATGACGCAGCATCCACAAATTATTTGATTAATAACGCTTATGCAGCATTAATGGGTACTGCTGGTAATTATGGCTATTACGGGCGATCGTTTGTTTTTTTAAGTGACTTAACCAGCGACGATGCTGATTATATTGCAGGAGAAAGTACTTCATCTGCACGTCTTGATCTGGATAAATTTAGTTTCACCCCAGCTAATAGCCACATTTCTGATATTTGGCCAAATGCATATAATGTTATATCGGCTTGTAACATGGTTTTGCGCGATGTTGATAAAGTAAATAATTCCATAGGTGCTGGACAAGCTATGTTTTTAAGGGCGCATTCCTATTTTAATTTGGTCCGTGTTTATGGTGGAGTACCATTGGTTACAAAAGTACCTATCACCAACGAGGATTTTGAAAAATCAGCTGTTCAAACTCGAAATTCAATCAACGAAGTGTATGATTTTATAGTCGCTGAACTTGAAGAGGTCGTAACCAACAACATGTTACCCATAAAATGGGATGGGAATGAAAAAGGACGTGCCACGCAATGGGCTGCAAAAACACTATTAGCCAAAGTATATCTTACATCAGCAGGTCCGGGTACCGAATACATAGTTAAAAAGAACAGTGAGTGGTTGGCTCGCTCACAAGAACTTTTGCTGGATATTAAAAATAATGGTGGATTTGCGCTTGATGAGTACATGACTCTATGGCAAATAAAATACGAATACAGCAACAGAGAGGTGATTTTCGACATTGGCAATAATGGCATTGATATCGCTTTAAATGGCTCGCCAGGCCGATATACAACCAATTACATGCCCATCGATAGAGCAGGCTTTAATCCTGGTTGGGGAAATAACATTCCAAGCCTTGAGTTATATAACACAATTGACAACCAAGATACCAGAAAGAAAGCATATGTATCCAGCTTTATTTTAAAGCAAGATTTATTGGATGCATACGCTGGAACCGAAAAGCATTTTGATGCTAACAATGTTCCATACATTGAAAGAACCAGTGTTTTAACCGACGAAACAAAGCGATTTTATGTAGATAATCAGGTTGATTTTGAATATTGGGAATTTCAAGGTTCTAAACGAATTGCGCGACCTCATTTAGGTAAATTCGCCGACAGAAGCGGTACTGTCGATCCGTTTGCAAACTTGGATGACCATAACTTTAAAGTGTTTCGCTATGCCGAAGTGTTATTAATGTTAGCTGAAGTGAATAATGAAATTAACAATGGGCCAACCGATGTTGCCTATGAGGCAATTAATGAAGTTCGGCGAAGAGCTTATGAATCAACAGCCTTTGATATACCGGCAGGTTTAAACTATACCGAATTTAAAGCAGCAATGATGCTTGAACGACGCAAAGAGTTTTTTCAAGAAGCCAAAAGATGGTGGGATTTAGTACGATGGGATAATTTTATGGAGGTAATGACTGCAAATGGACGCAATCCGCAGCTACACAATCGCTATTTTCCAATACCACAAAATGTTTTGGATAAAAATTCCAACATTGCTCAAAATCCTGGTTATTAACATTAAATAGATAACAGATTAAACGAGCCATGTGGAGAATCCGCTCATAAAGGAGGTAACTTAACATGGCGAGTTTCATAAAGCATTTAAAAACAAAATATAATCATATGAAAACAAGATATATATGGCTAGCACTGTGTTTGCCTATGGCTTTTTCCGCTTGTAAAAAAGATGAGATAGCAGATGTTGTTGCCTCATTTCGAATCGAGTCAAAAGATAAAGAAGGTAATTTAACACAAAACAATGATGTTCTGTACGTTAATAAAGACATCACTTTTATTAACACTGGCCAAGGCGATGCATTTGTGGTATGGCCAGGAGAGCGCGCCGTTACCTACAAAAACTACAGCTACCAATACAACAGCGAATCCGCAGCGAAATTAGCAGAACAGGCTTTACCTCCAGTTATTATAGAAACCATTTCTCCTCTATTGGGATTGGAAATATTGTCATTTAAAAATTTTTATACCGAAATGGGTAAGCTTTTAACGGCTCCGAATCTCACAAAATACGAAGGAAACATTATGATGTCTGCCTTAATCCCATTTAAGGATGTAAATGGCAAAGACTCCATACGCTTTTCAATTAACAATTGCTACGACGACTACCTACAGGCTAATAATAAAGGATATTATGGCATAACGGGCGTTACGCTTAGTAAAGCGGGGGGGGTAGATTACAATGTGCGTTATCGTTACACTACTTTTGGCAAAAAGAAAATTGTATATACTGCCACAGGTATTGGAGGTTGGGGATTGGAGAACCAAATTGCAACCAGCGAAAGAGTTCAAATTGTAGATTATTTGGTACAGTAGATAGTTCTTTTTGCTACTCCTTTTTTCGATTTCCAAAAGGGGTAGCTAATTTTTGTAAATTAAATAAATAGTTATGTTACATCGTAAAAATTTATCATTTGTTGTTATTCTAGTGTTGTTGGGTTTTGGCATTGGAGCATGTACTAAAAAGCCACTACAACAAAGCAAAGTGCAATCGCCCAACGGATTGATTGCTCTGAATCTAGGTCTTGATCAAAAAGGCCAAGCCTTTTATACCGTAAACTATGATTGTTTGGCTGTAATGGATACATCCTACTTAGGCTTTGTTGTTCGACAATTAGGCGACATCTCTCAAGGATTGACCATTGCAAGTGTTGAATATCGCGAAGTAAACGAACCTTGGGAACGAAACTGGGGTGAAACCAAAAAGGTCAACTGTAGATACAACGAAATGGCCATACAGTTTAATTCAAAAACCCCAAAACTTAGCACCCTATCAGTAGTTTTCAGAGTCTTTGATGATGGATTTGGCTTTAGATACCAGCTTACGGGTAATCCCTCCGATTCAGTGTGCATAAGCAATGAGTTAACAGAGTTTAATTTCTACGACAACCCTACCACTTGGTGGACAGTGGCTGATTATGACAGTTATGAAAAACTCTATACAAAATCGCGTTTATCGCAACTTAGCACTGCAAATACGCCCGTAACCATGCAGTCCGAAAAAGGCTTGGTTATGTGCATACATGAAGCAGCACTAATTGATTACCCAGACATGACACTGTTAAAACAGGAGAAATGCAATACCTGTTTGAAAGCAACGCTTGTGCCATGGCCCGATGGGGACTTGGTTAAAGCAAAAGGCAGCATAACTACCCCTTGGCGAACTATTCACCTTGTCGAAAAGCCGAAAGATCTTGTCGCATCTAATTTAATTGTAAACTTAAATGAACCATCAGTTATTAAAGATGAAAGCTGGATTAAACCTATGAAATATATAGGTATCTGGTGGGGTATGCACATTGGTTATCAAACATGGGATGCAGGCAAACGACATGGGGCTACTACCGAAAATGCACTGGAGTACATCGATTTTGCTGCTAAAAACAACGTAGATGGTGTGTTGTTCGAAGGTTGGAACACTGGATGGGAAGAGTGGGGAGGTGAAGACAACTTTGACTACGTTACACCATATCCTGATTTTGACCTGAAAAAAGTTACTGCTTACGCTAAATCAAAAGAAGTACATATCATTGGGCATCTCGAAACAGGTGGTAATATCCCCATGTTTGAACGCCATCTCGATTCAGCATTGGTGCTTTATAATCACCTAGGAATTAATGCGGTAAAAACCGGCTACGCTGGAACTATACGGCCTAAAGGACAATTTCACCACGGGCAATGGATGGTGAACCATTACGAGCGTGTTGTACAAAAAGCTGCCGAAAATAAAATTATGATCGACGTTCATGAGCCCATTAAACCAACTGGCATTCGACGAACCTATCCAAATCTTATGACAGGAGAAGGCGTGCGTGGAATGGAATGGAATGGATGGAGCACAGGTAATCCACCTTCGCATACCGCCATTTTACCATATACCCGAATGATTGCTGGCCCAATTGATTATACACCTGGCATTTTCGACCTACTGTACAAGCGATACGCAGATAAGCTGGTGAAATGGCAACCTGGCGATAAAGGCTTTCAAGCACGTGTGCACACAACATTAAGCAAGCAATTGGGATTAATGGTTGTGCTCTACAGTCCATTGCAAATGGCTTCAGACTTGATTGAAAACTACCAGGGTAACGATGCATTTAATTTTATTAGAAATTTTAATGCCGACATTGATACAACTGCCGTTCTCAATGGCGAAATAGGTGAGTTTATTACAATTGCCCGCAGATCGGGTGAAAAGTGGTTTGTTGGAGGCATTACTAACGAAAAAGAACGTATTATTAATTTACCATTCGATTATTTGGAGACAGGTAAAAGCTACCAGGCAACCATATATAAAGATGCAAAAAATACGGATTACTTATCAAATCCTGAAGCGTATGAAATAGAGATAAAACAGGTTGACAACCGCACGGAATTATCTATCCGAATGGGAGCAGGTGGTGGATTTGCGGTTCTCGTTGAACCTTTAAATGATTAATATTTTCTTGAATCGTGTTAACTAAATTTAAAGTTATGAATAGAAAGTTACAAGTATGGATCATTGGCTTTTTTATGGTCTGCTATACTGCCCTTGCAGCTAGCAATGTTACCATAACAACGTCAGTGGGCTCTGGTGCCGATGCCCAAGTGCAAGGCGACAGCAACAAAGGTCTTAACAAAGGTGGCTCGACCTCCATCGATCTTAGAGGCAATAATGCGTGGGCGGGTGCTAAATACACAGGCTACCTTCGCTTTGATTTGACAAGCGTTAGCGGAGCCGTTAGTGCGGCCAAAATACGTTTAACGTTAAAATCGGCCATTTCATCAGCCACATCGCTGTCGTTTTATGCAGTGAAAGATGATTACCTTGGTGAAAATGGCGAACATGGAAACAGTTGGCCAGAAGGTTCAAAAACTTTTGCAGCACCTGATGCCGATGAAATAACTGGACAAAATGCGCCTTCCTATGATGAGGCAACTGGGTCGCCTTCGCTTACCAATGCCATTCATCTGGGCGATGTGATAATTGAAGGATTATTTGCAGATGCTGAATTTGAATTTACCTCAACGGCATTAATTGATGCAATAAACGCAGATACTGATGATAAGTTAACAATTATTATTGCTGCTACCAGTGGTTGGGCAACGGTATTTACAAAAGAGAATGGTTCTAAAATGCCATCGCTAGATTATGAACTAGGCGAAGTGATACCTCCTCCAGTTGTTACAGACCCTATTAAAACCGAGGCCGATGCATACGTGGTTGGCGTTACAACACCCGCCGATGGAAGTCGTCATTTGCAAAACACAGGCGCTACAAGTGCCATCGAATTACGAAGCAATGCTGGATGGTCTGGTGCACGTTATGCCGGATATTTCCGATTCGATCTAACGACTATTTCTAGAGCTGTGGTGAACTCCGATGTTACTTGGACAATTCAAACCAATACAAGTACCGCATCTTCATGCAAGGTATATGTATTGAAAGATGGCTATACAGGCGGAGTTGATGAGTTTGGTGAACTAGAACTTGGAGAAGATTGGTTAGAAGGCGGAGGATTATGGACGCCTGCCCTAACAAATGAGGTGAACGGCGATAGAGCCCCATCATTTAACGAAAATGAGGGTTTGGTGAATCCTGCTAATGCCATTTTGGTAGGTACTATCGATTTAACACCTGCAAATGCAGTAGGTACAGAGATAACTTTTTCTTCTGAGGCACTAACGCAGCAAATCAATCTTGATACCAATAAAAAACTCACCGTAATTCTTGAGTGTACCACCGGTGGATTTAAAGTACAATCCCGTAATGGTAGTCCCACTCAATGTGCAACCCTCAATTACACACTTTCCGAACCCGATAAAACAGCACCGTCAGTGCCAACCGATGCACGAATTTTCGGCATGAGCCCAACAAGCATCACATTGCGTTGGTCAGCTTCTACCGATGATCTTAAAATGGGAGGTTACAATGTTTATGTTGATGGCGTAAAAAATAATACGGCCTTAATTACCGACTTATCCTACACCATTACAAGTCTAACCACTGATCAGGAAGTAACTGTTGGTATTACAGCCGTTGATGATGCAGGAAATGAGTCGCTTCCTACAACAATAAAGGCAACACCGGTTGTTGACAATGAAGCACCACAAGTTCCAACAGGTTTAGCTGCTGGTGCAGCTACCTTCGAAACAGTTACATTATCGTGGAATGCAGCAACTGATAATGTGGGTGTTCAAGGCTATAACCTTTATGTGAACGGACTTAAATACAACACCGAAAGCATTGAAGAACTGCTAATTGTAGCAAATCAATTAATGCCTTCAACTGCCTACGACTTTGAAATTGCAGCTGTTGACCTAACTGGCAATATTTCCGGTAAATCAACTGTTATAAATGCCTCAACCATGGCCTTTGTTTTAACAGCATTTTATGATAACGATAATGATTATGCAGGACCAAACTCGGCCCCCGCTATCGAAGATCTCTTTTCATTTAATGCCAACATTAATGGGGCACACCCTCGAATTCTAGTACCCGGCGTTGGATTGCCAGAACTAAAAGCGAGAGTGCTAAATGGTAGCTACTCTAATTACTGGTCAAAAATTGTTACCAAAGCCACAGAAGCTGCCAATACTGTACCTCCAACCCTATTCGTTAAGAACAGCGAAGATCCTTGGAGAGAAAATGGACGTATTTTCAACTGGATGGCCTTAGCTTATATGCTAGATGATAATGTAGCACATAAGGATGTGTATATGAATGGCATTGTAAAATGGATAGATGCATGGTACGGCTACGAAAGATCTGAAAAAGACTTAGTTACTTCTCATATGTTAATGGGTGTGGCTTGTGTTTATGATTGGTTGTTTAACGATTTGGATGCTGTCACCAAAATGAAAGCACGTTATTTACTCATTGACCGAAGCAGATGGTTGCGTTCTCCAAACAATGCAGAGGCTACAATGTGGCGCGAAAGCGAGTATACTGCCAATCACAATTGGTACAATCACACCGCTATCGCAATGGCCGCAGTGGCATTGTATGGCGAAAGCGATGCACCCCTTCAAGCGAATGAGCAAACAATCTGGTTTACGGCTGCTGTTCGAAATTTCTGGGAAACGCAACGACGATTAACAACCGATGGTGTTCCTGTTGAAGGCTATTTATACACCGATTACGGTATGCCTGCTTACATCGATTTTGGCCTAATGGTGGAACATATGGGAACACCAACTGCATTGCTAAATTTGTTGGACTGTGATGCTTTAGTTAACATGGGTGAAGTGCGTCAAAAGTTAATAATCCCGAATAATTATGGCTTTATTTCGTGGAGTGATGGCTACCAAAGTCAATTTGGTGGTGGATGGTTATATCGCCTTCTAGCTGCTAGAAACAACAATGGCATTACTCAATCACTTGCAACTACCATGGAAACAAAAAGCAGCGATTACAACTGGAGAGGATTATTCTTTTATGATCCAACAGTGGCTGAAACCAGCACAAGTGCGTTGTCTTTATACATGGATGGCAAGGATATGAATTTATACGCTGCCCGCAGTGGTTGGGGAAGTTCCGACAACTTATTTGCTTATAAATGTGGCTTGGCAGGCGGCAAAACTGGCACCTCAATTAACAATGCAGAAGCTACTGGTCACTGCTTACCCGATGCCAACAATGTATGGTTTTGGTGGGGTGATAAGCCTGTATTGCCAGGTGCAAATTATTTGAAAGTAAAGAAAACAGCCTATTTGAATACAACATTGTTTATCGACAATGGCACTCCAATTGAACAAGCCGGAGCAGGTGGCCCATGGTTCAGTAGCACTGCATATGCAAACCGCTTAGGAAACGCATATACAATTGAAGCTGAGCATTCGGCCAATTATCATACGTACTTAGGCGAAAGCGGTGGTCTTTATAACACTGGCGGACCAAGTGGATATCGTCGTAGGGTTGTGTATTTCCCTTCAGGAGCGATTGTTGTTGCGGATAAATTATCTGCTTCAAAAACGGTAGATTTTGAATTCCGTTTACTGTTACCAGCTTTAACGGGTCTTGCATTATCAGGTAACCAGTACACATTTAATGCCGGTGGAACCAATGGTACCATTACCGATTACACAGCCGACGCATCAAGTAGAGCTGTAAAAGATGTGGTGATAGAAACATGGGACAGTTCAAGCAAAGATCGAAAAGCGGTATCAATCACAAAAAGCGCAGTCCAGAATCAAAATTTTGGAGTGGTGCTTAACATGGGTACTTCTAACGTGTCTATAACAACTATAGCCGACGATGGCATAACGGTTAATGATGGTACTCAAGATATATTCTTCTCATGGACTTCCGATAAAACTACTGTACCTACTGCATCAGCAAACGTTGAAGTATGGCAAGCCTACCCAACTGCTCTTTTTGCACGTTGGGGCGGAGGTTATGATGAAGTGAATGTAACTGGTTACAATGTTTATGTTGATGGTGTTTTCTACAAAACTACATCTAATCGGAACCTTACCATTAGTAAATTAGCTCCAGCCACCTTGTATTCAATAGGAGTAAAAACGGTTAATTGGGCAGGAATCGAATCGGTTAACATGGTTTCGACCCAAGCCTATACTTTGGATGCAGATGGCAATCCAGTAACGTCAATTAACAATCCAAACGAGTTGAAAGCCATATCTGTATTTCCAAATCCAGCCAAGGAAGAGGTTAAAGTTAATTTAGCTGGAATTTCTGGTGATAAAATCACAATTAATTTGGTTACGCTGAATGGTCAAATTATTCAATCAATAAATACTACTGGCAGTACAATAGTACCTGTTGATATTAAAAATCTTCAATCGGGCATTTACCTTTTAAAAATCCGTAAAGATTCGATGATTGAAATCAGGAAAATAATTAAACAGTGATGATTTAACCTTATCGAATCAGTTAAACATTAGACACGCAACTGTCATTGATAAATGTGCCTGAGAGGCTATCCAAACTAATGGGTAGCCTCTTTTTTGTGCTTATAGTTTAACTCAGGCTGCGCCAATTTTAATATTAGCTCAGAATTATCGAGTACTAAGAGGTTCTGTTTTCATTTCACTCTATAAAACCATCAAAAAATGATTGATTTTACCACACCGCCTCCTTGTTGATTAATGATTAATGGTGTGAATAAAATATAATTTTTCAAAAATCAATCTTTTTTATTCTCATTGCTACAGGTAGTTACGCTAAAAGTGTCGGTTTTGTAGTGGTAATGTAGTACCTGTTGAAATTAGTTGTAGTGTTTAAAAGGGGGGCTGTTTTTCAATCGCGAGGTTTAGGTGCCTTAAATTTGTGATGTCAAATGTTACTGTTTGTTAAATATTAATTCAGAATAAGCATTTAAGGCAATCGCAATTGACTAATGTCTCGCTATTAAAAGGAGTTATTGACTGAGTTTAGGTCTGAGTAAAAAAGCAAAACTATTAAATATGAAAAGATTAATCGTTGCCTTGGTTATTGTTGAATTTATAATGGGTTGTACGGCAATAAAGGTTAGTGAACAGTCGAATAAAAATATTGACCAGCGAGTAGACTCTTTGTTGTCATTAATGACTTTAGAGGAAAAAATAGGTCAGCTTGTTTTGTTTACTAGTCATTGGGATGTTACAGGCCCTGTAATGCGAGAGAGTGATTTGGGTGAAATTAAGAGTGGAAAGTGTGGTAATGTTTTTAATGCTCATACTGCGGCTTATACCTATGAGTTACAGCGGATAGCTGTTGAAGAATCGCGTTTGGGTATCCCTATGTTGTTTGGTTATGATGTTATTCATGGTCATAAAACTATTTTCCCTATTTCGCTTGGTGAAGCTGCTTCATGGGATTTAGAAGCGATTGAGAAATCGGCAAGGGTATCTGCGATTGAAGCGGCAGTATCAGGAATTAACTGGACTTTTGCTCCAATGTGCGATATATCTGTCGATCCCCGATGGGGACGTGTTTCAGAAGGCGCAGGCGAAGATCCCTTTTTAGGTTCAAGAATTGCCGAAGCTCGTGTAAGGGGGTTTCAAGGAAAAGATAATAATTTGGCCGATCCATTTACCATTTTAGCTTGTGTTAAACATTTTGCTGCTTATGGTGCACCGGTTGCTGGCCGCGATTATAACACAGTTGATATGTCGGAACGCTCTTTCCGAGGAGTTTATCTACCTCCTTATAAAGCCGCAATTAATGCAGGTGCTTTAAGTGTAATGGCATCGTTTAATGAACTAAACGGAGTACCTGCAACGTCAAATAAATGGTTAATGACTGATTTGTTACGAAATGAGTTAGGATTTAAAGGATTTGTTGTGTCCGATTACAGTGGAATTGCAGAACTAATACCTCATGGTGTAACGGATAATTTGGACGAAGCTGCCAATTTAGCCTTTAATTCAGGGGTAGATATGGATATGCAATCGGGAGCCTATTTTAAATGCATGAAGGACTTAGTTGAGAGCGGAAAGGTATCTTCAAAAAGTATAGATGAAGCTTGCAGACGTATTTTGGCTGTAAAATTTCAATTAGGATTATTCGATAACCCTTATCTCTATTGCGATACTATCAACGAGAAAAAATATGTATATGCACCCGAACATCTCGATGCCGCTTATGATGTGGCAAAACGTTCATTTGTATTGTTGAAAAACGATAGTCAAACATTACCACTTAATAAGAGTGATAAATTGGCTGTAATAAGCGAATTAGCTAATTCAAAACGAGATTTGCTCGGCTCGTGGAAAGCTGCTGGCGATTGGGATTTTATAACAACTCTTTTGGATGAATTAAAACTATTTGCTGGAGAAAAAAATGTGCTTTATGCCGAAGGATGTAAAAAATTTGGTGATGATCGATCAATGTTTGAGGAGGCTATAACAATTGCGAAAGGAGCTGATAAGATAATTTTTGCAATGGGAGAAGATAATGAATGGACAGGTGAAGCAACGAGTCGAACTTCAATAAAAATTCCTGGCGTGCAAAGTGAACTGCTCGAGAAGCTCAGGAAATTGAATAAGCCAATTGTTATTGTTCTAATGAATGGTCGCCCACTCGATTTATCGGTTGAGATCGAAATGGCTAGTGCTATTCTGGAAACATGGTATGCAGGAACTAAAGGAGCAAAAGCAATTACCGATGTTTTGTATGGAGTTTATAATCCATCAGGAAAACTTCCTATGACATTTCCTCGCAATGTTGGCCAAATTCCAATCTATTATTATGCTAAAAACACAGGACGTCCAAAATCACCTGAAGAACCTAAATATAGATCTCAATATATCGATTCTCCTAATACACCTCTTTTCCCTTTTGGGTTTGGATTAAGCTATACCTCTTTTAAATATTCAAATTTGCAATTATCGGGTAGTGTCTTAAAACTGGGACAATCAATTTCTGTAAAGGTTAAAATTACCAATAGTGGAAGCTTTGATGGGGAAGAAGTTGCTCAGCTTTATCTTCAGGATATAGTAGGTTCGGTAACTCGACCTGTTAAGGAGCTAAAAGGATTTCAAAAATTATTCATCAAAGTCGGTGAAACAAAAGAGGTTGAATTTATGATTAATCACTCGCTGTTGGCATTTCATCGGTTAGACATGTCGTATGGAACTGAACCAGGGAGTTACAATGTGTTTGTAGGTACCAATTCAAACAATGTATTGAGTGCTAAATTTTCAATAGAATAGTTGGTCTAGTTGAAATTTAAAAAAAAGATAAATGAAAAAGCTGTTTTTAATGATTGCGATTGTTTTAGGGATGTGTGAATTTATTCATGGTCAAAAGCAATGTGCAACATTATATTTATTAAATGCAACTGGTTATGATGCTCATGTTGAATTAAATTGGAATAATCAGGCTAAATTTAAGTATGAGATTTATTGTTCGGTTGAAAACGGAAAAGAGTTTGTAAAAAGAGGGGAAACCAACCTATCCTATTTTTTCGATTTCACTGGTAGTTTAGGATCAAATCTTAATCTTTTGTATCGGATTGTTCCCGAAGGCTTAAATGTGTATGATCCTCGAGCTATAAAATTTCAAACTCAAACATCAACTCATTCATTTAGCGACGATGAATTGATTGACATGGTGCAAAAATATACCACTCGATATTTTTATGAATTTGCTCATCCCGATTGTGGAATGGCTCGTGAACGAAGTAACGATTTAAATGGAGACATAGTAACCACGGGTGGAACTGGGTTCGGGATTATGGCACTTATTGCAGGTGCTGAACAAAAATATTTGTCTCGTGAAAATGCATACAATCAGATAAAAAAAATGGTTGAGTTTTTAAATCGGGTTGACCGATTTCATGGAGCCTGGGCTCATTGGTACAATGGCAATACAGGTAAACCATTTCGCATTAGTCAGTACGACGATGGAGGTGATTTAGTTGAAACAGCTTTTTTAATGCAAGGGTTATTAACTGCTCGCCAATATTTTATTAATGGAAACGAAAATGAGCGTTTGTTAAGCAACCAAATAACTAAACTATGGGAAGATGTTGAATGGGATTGGTACACACGGGAAACCGATTCGTTGTACTGGCATTGGTCGAAGAATTACGGCTGGAAAATGAATCATCGCATTAAAGGATTCGATGAAACACTTATTACTTATGTTTTAGCCGCAAGTTCTCCAACGCATGCGATAGATGCTAAAGTGTATCATGCCTGCTATCCCAAATCGGATTATTTTTTTAATGGGAACGAGTATTACGGTATCAAACTCTCATTAGGAATGCCTTATGGAGGCCCACTGTTCTTTGCTCACTATTCGTTTTTAGGATTAAATCCCAATGGGTTAAAAGATAGATATGCCAATTACTTCGAACGAAATTTGGCTCATGTGCAAATTCATAAAGCTTATGCTATCGATAACCCTAAAAAATGGATTGGTTATGGCGCAAATTGTTGGGGATTTACCTCCTCCGATGACCCATTGGTAGGATATTCATCACATCAACCTGGCACAGCAAATGATAACGGAACCGTATCGCCAACAGCCGCTTTATCGTCTATTGTTTATACTCCCAAAGCGTCAATCGATGCGATGCGCTATTTTTATTATCAATTAGGGAGTGAGATTTTTGGACCGTACGGATTCTATGATGCTTTTAATTTAAACATGGTATCCGGACAACAAGTAGTGCATAGCTATTTGGCAATTGATCAGGGGCCAATAGCAGTTATGCTTGAGAACCATAGAAGTGGTCTTATTTGGAAATTATTTATGCAAAATAGTGAAATAAATTCAGGTCTAGAAAAACTGGGCTTTGATAAATTAAACCTATCTTTTTATGAAAGCAATAAGTAAATATGTATTTATTATTGGTCTATTGCTGATGAGTTCGAGTGTTTGGGCTCAAATAATGCTATTGCAAGGAACCATTAAAGATGCAGATAGTAACGATGCGTTAATTGGTGCAACAATATTAATTAAAGGGACTACCAATGGCAGCATTACCGATGTAGAAGGTAACTTTTCTATGCAAGTTAATAAAAACTCAACTTTAGTTTTTTCATATCTTGGATACATTTCAAAAGAAGTTATTGTCAATGATCAAACTGTTTTAGATGTTTTATTGCATCTCGATAAAACGGAATTAAACGAAGTGGTAGTAGTTGGTTATGGATCGCAGAAAGTAAAGGATTTAACAGCTCCAATTGCAATTGTTAAAGGCGAAGCTTTAGCGAAACAAATTACGTCTAATCCAGCACAGGCTTTACAAGGGAAAATATCAGGCGTACAGGTTATTAATAATGGGGCTCCCGGAAGCACAAGTACCATTAAAATTAGGGGAGTAGGTTCTATTGGAGATTATGCATCTCCTCTATTTGTTGTTGATGGTGCATTTGTTGATAACATCGATTTTTTAAGCAGTAACGATATCGATGAAATATCGGTGCTTAAAGATGCATCAGCCTCAGCTATTTATGGTGTTCGTGCCGCCAATGGGGTGGTGATTGTTACCACTAAAAGAGGTACATCCGAAAAACCAGTCGTTAGCTACGAAGGTTATTATGCAATTCAAACTCCAGTGAATGTGATGCAAATGGCTTCTAGAAGTCATTATGTTGAGCTGGTTAATTTAGCGAATGAACAAACCATTGGCTATGTACCTCGAGATGTAAATAATTATCCAGGTGACACAAATTGGTATCATGAGCTTTTGGGTAATGCACCTATGAGTAATCATAGTATAGATATTTCTGGCCGAACAGGAAAAGCCAATTACTCTTTTGGCGTAAGTTATTTGAATCAGGAAGGAATTTTAAAATACAATAGCAGCTACGATCGTTTAAATATCCGATCTCGTTATGAGTCGGACGTTTTAAGTTGGCTAAAGGTTGGATTTAGTAATGTTCTATCTCAATACTCAAAATTAAATCCAAATAACAATGCGTTCTTCTCAGCCTATGTGAACCCTCCAGTTTACAATACTTATAACGATGCCAATCAGGTTGCATATCCCATAAAATTCGATTCGCCACAATTGTATAATTTTGGAAATCAATATGGTAATCCTGTGGCTTCAGCTTATTATCCCGAAAACATGGATAAAGGGACTAAACTTATTTTTGCCACTTTTGCCGAAATGGCAATTAATAAGAAGCTGAAATTCAAAACATCGTATAATCTCGATTTTAACTTTTGGAGAAATCAAGCTTACTCTCCCGAATATATTGTAGGAGGTTCTCAGGGCATTCGAAAATCTACGTTAAATAAGAACTTTAATGTAGCTGATCGTCATATTCTCGATAATCTATTGACCTATACAAACTCTACAAATCAACACGCCTATTCGTTATTATTAGGGCAATCAACTCGTATCGAAAGGGGTTACGGGTTAAGTGGATTTGCACTTAATGTGCCTAGTTTTGATGACCAGTCGAAGTACTTGTCGGTGGGTTCTACAACGGGTAGAAATTCGAATGATAACGGGTATGTTAATCATGGTGTCTCTTTTTTTGGTCGAGGAACTTATAATTTCAATGATAGATATTTAGCGACCTTAACTTTTCGTGCTGATGCATCATCGAAATACCAAGAAAAATGGGGCTATTTCCCATCCTTAGGGTTAGGCTGGGTTTTAACAAAAGAGGGTTTTATGCAAAACCAGTCCATTTTTCAGTTTCTTAAATTTCGCGCCAGTTGGGGGATGCTAGGCAACGACAATGTTCCTGCAAATTCATTGGTTCCACTCGGTTTGGTAGGGGCTGCTAGCTCGGGAGTATTTGGCGATGAGCTTGTTCAAGGTGTAGGTTCTCAGACTATTGCCCAGAATTATTTAAAATGGGAAACTGTTAATGAGTGGGATTTAGGAATCGATTTTGTGCATAAGAATAATAAACTACAAGGCAATGTCGATTATTACCATCGAACCACTAACGATGTTGTATTTTATACTCCAGTTGCAGCTGGTGGTGGTAAACCTGATCTGTTGGCTAATAATGGCTCGGTCTTAAATAGTGGCTTTGAGCTCGAATTACGATGGAGCGACAAGTTTTCAGAAACATGGATGTATCATGTTAATTTTAATGCCACAACCATTCACAACGAAGTATTAAAACTCAATGGCAAGGCATTTATTCCAGGCGCATCAATCCGAGGAAATTTTACTACTCGTACTCAAATAGGTGAAGCCATTGGATCGTTTTATGGCTATGAGATTGCATCGGTTTATCAAACCGAATCAGAAGCATTACGCGATCCCGTTTCTCAAGCAATCAAGGATAAGGGATACTTTAAATACAAAGATCAAAACAACGATAACATTATCGACGAAAACGATAAAGTGTTTTTAGGTAGTCCAATACCTTGGCTTTATGCAGGCATCGACTTGGGTGTTACTCATAAAAACTTCGATATTGGTTTAACATTGCAAGGCCAACTTGGTAATAAAATATTGAATGCAAAGCGCATGAATCGCGATATTTTTGTGGATGGGAATTATGATTTGGACTATTATACGAATGCCTATCGTTCTGATCAAAAATCAAGTACTTACCCATCTCCCGAAGCATATAATTCATCGTTTATTCAACAAGCCAACGATTTCTTTGTAGAAGATGGCAGTTATATCCGTATTCAAAATACTCAAGTGGGTTACACAATTAAAAGCATAAGTTTTATACCACAAATTCGGATTTATTTATCAGCTCAACGGCCCTTTACGTTTTTTGGCTATAACGGATTCACACCCGAAGTTGGCGGATCACCAATTAGTTCGGGAGTTGATAATACCCTTTATCCTATGCAAGCCATTTATTCGGTTGGTGTAAAAATGAATTTGTAAACAAAAACAAAAAAGCAAATCATGAAGACAATTAAAATTTGGTCATTTATTGTTGGTTTGATAGTTATATCAGCTGGGTGCAATGATTTTTTAGATATTCGTCCCGAGGGTACGTTACCATCAACTGGAGTTGACTATACAAAATCTGAGAATATATTTTTATCCGTCAGTGCAGCTTATGCGAGTATGCGATCCTATGGCGCGCATGAGTTTCCATATATTAGTGCATTTGAAATAACATCTGACAATGCCGATAAAGGGAGCTCTCCTGAAGATAATCCTCCTGCGAAAGAGCTCGATGATTTTACGTTTACTTCTGGAAATGGGATGTTTAACGACTTGTGGAATGCCTACTACGATATTGTAAGTGCAGCGAACTATTCAATTCATCAAATGCCATTGTTTGCGCAAGAATTGCAAGCTCAAGAGAGTAAAGATTACGCATGGCAATGTCAAGGTGAGGGCAAGTTTATTAGAGCTTATGCCTACTTTAATTTAGTTCGGATGTTTGGTAAGGTGCCATATTACGATACAATTACAACCGAAGCTATTTTATCATCAACAAAACAATCGGAGATTAGCGCATTGTACGATTTAATTGAAAAGGATTTAAATGAAGCTATAGCTGTTTTGCCCGAAAGTTACACCAAAGAGTGGGCCGGAAGAATCACTAAATATAGTGCCATGGCATTGAAAGCTAAAGTTCACTTTTACCGTGGAGAATGGAATGACGCAGCCTTTTATGCTGATAAAATAATCGCGTCGGGACGATATGATTTATTGCCAAATTTTCGCGATAATTTTTTAATCGATGGTGAGAATTCAAAAGAATCTTTGTTTGAAATACAAGCATCAACACTTGGATTAAGTAGTGGTGATAAAACGTTTCTGGAGTATGCCTATCAGCAAGGACCAAGGGGAAATAGTCCAGGTAATTTGCAGGGTTGGGGGTTTTGTACGCCCAGCTCTAATTTAATCAGCTTTTTTACAGAGCGAGGCGAAACTGTGCGAGCTCAAACAACTTTTTTATATCGAGGAACCAAAACCCCTGAGGGTGATAGCATTAAAAACGCCTGCACTAACAGTGTGTATAATGGAAAAGTTTATACTCCAGCTAGCCAAAATAAATGGAATTACAACGGTTATGGGTTCGACTATAACTGTCGGGTATTACGCTACAGCGATGTTCTATTAATTTTTGCTGAGGCGATGGCAAATGGAGCTACAATTACCACCACATCGGGTTATGATGCTTATATGGCTTTAAATGCAGTGCGAATAAGAGCAGGGTTAATAGAAGCCCCAGCTACTATTCAAAATATATGGGATGAGCGCAGGGCTGAGTTGGCATTAGAGGAAGATCGCTTTTTTGATCTTGTTAGAACCGGTCAGGCGAAAAATGCTTTAGCTGCTCATGGGAAAAATTTCGTGGTAGGTAAACATGAGCATTTCCCTATTCCAGCCAATCAAATGAAATTAAACACAAATCTTATTCAAAACAGTGGATATAATTAGTACATGTTTTATTTATTAACTAACACTTCTTTTTATGAAAAATCGTTTTTTTAATTTTAGCTACATCTTTATGATGTTCCTGTTGGGTTCTTCTGTTTTTTTCTTTAGTTGCTCTAAAGATTCTGGCACTGATCCTAATGAGGGAAAAATTGATCCTGCAACCGTAGCAACCACCAATTTAGTTGCTTACTTTCCATTTGAAAGTGATGGCGTTGATAAAATCTCAGCTTTAACACCAAAGCAAATGCCTAATGTAACCTATGTATTAGGTAAACGAGGTAATGCTTACCAAGGAGCTAGCAATGGCTATTATTTATATGATCTTCCTGCTGCAAGTAAACTAAAAACGCTTAAAGCATTTACTATTTCTATGTGGTTTTATGGTACACCTGCTATTGATGGTGTTGCACCAGTTCCGGGTATCATTCAAATTTCTGGTACTTCCGAACCTACATGGGGAAATCTAATGATAACACAAGATCGTATGCCTGATGTTGTTGATTCATTAAATATTAAAATGGTTTACCATAAAGAGGGAGCTGTTTGGGCAAACCAATTTGTAGGATTTTCTAAACCAGCGTTTCTTGAAAATAAATGGATTCACTTGGTATTTGCCTACGATAATGTAACCTCAAAATACATGGTTTATGTTAATGGTGCAGCTTTAACACTTGATGCTGGCATTACCAATCGTTGGGCTGCTGGTGATGATGTTTCACCTCGTCCTGGCTTAGGAGATCTAGTTTTTAACAATGCCACTCAAATGGCTATTGGTGGATGGGTTCAACGGATCTTAGGTGCTAGTCAAGACGAATGGATGGGTTATTTTACTGGTAGAATTGATGAGCTTAGGATTTACGATAAAGGTTTAAATACCACTGAGGTAACCGCTCTTTATAATGCCGAAATTACTCAGTTAAACCCATAATTATTATTGGGGCAGTTTTATTTATTTCATTATTAATTTTGAGCTAATTAAAGTTTTTGTTTTAGGTGTCTCAAAATTAGATGGTAATAAATGAAGCTGCTCTTTTTTTATCGCTTTTTAAAATGCTATTATGCGAGACAAATCGTTTATTTCAGGATATTTTAAAATGAATTTTGTTTTGGTCTTAGTGTTGCTAATTAATTCATGCAAAAAAACGGATTCTCCAACACCTAAACCTAATTTAATTGTTGAATATGTTGAAATCAATGGTGAAAAAGTTTTGGATAATGGACGATTGTCGAATATAGCTATAGCAAATATTCAAGTTAACTTAGTTTTTAATGATCAAATAGATGGGTCTCAACTTAAAAAAAATGATCTTTTCTTCACGAACTTAATCGATACTTTTTATTCTGTTTTTCCATCAATTAATAAAAACGAATTGATAATTAAAATCAATCAAACCCCGGCTCCTTTATCTCAATTCCGATTGATTTTAAGTACAGGAAATAATTTAGGAGGAATTATACAAAGTGGCTTCAGTTGCACGATTTCAACATCAATGGATTCAACTGCTAAATTTCCATTAATTTCCGATAATGAATTGCTCACAAAGATTCAGCAAAATACCTTTAAGTATTTTTGGGATTATGCTCATCCAGTTTCTGGTTTAACTCGTGAACGCTTGGGATCTGGAGAAACAGTCACTACAGGTGGAAGTGGGTTTGGGTTAATGGCTATTCTGGTTGGCATCAACCGTGGTTTTATAACTCGAAACGAGGGTTTTGATCGATTTGTAAAAATTGTTAATTTCTTATCAAATGCTCAAACTGAAACATTTCATGGTGCTTATCCGCATTGGCTAAATGGCACGAGTGGTAAAGTAATACCTTTTAGCACAAAAGATAATGGCGGCGACTTAGTTGAAACTGCTTTTCTGTGTCAAGGATTACTTGCTGTAAAAGAGTTTTTTAAAAGTGGATCTGCTCAGGAAATTGCGTTATGCGATAAAATTCAAACCATTTATGAGCGCGTTGAGTGGAGTTGGTATACTCAAGACAATCAAAATGTATTGTATTGGCATTGGTCTCCAAACTATACTTGGCAGATGAATCATAAAATACAAGGTTGGAACGAAGGATTAATTGTTTATGTTTTGGCTGCTGCATCGCCTACCTTTCCTATAAGTAAGGACGTTTACGAACAAGGATGGGCTCGTAATGGTGCAATAGTTAACGGTAAAACTTTTTTCAATACAGTATTGCCTCTTGGAGAGGATAAAGGAGGTCCGTTGTTTTTTAGTCACTATTCGTTTATGGGTTTAAATCCCACACATCTTTCCAATCAATATGCCAATTACATGACACAGAATGTAGCGCATTCGAAAATTAACTACAGTTATTGTGTTTCGAATCCAAAAAATCAAATCGGTTTTTCAGGTGATTGCTGGGGGCTTACGGCTAGTGATGTTGATTTTGGATACACTGCAAGTTCACCAAATAATGATGTGGGTGTTATTGCCCCTACGGCTGCAATATCTGCATTTCCATACACTCCTTTTGAAAGTATGAAAGCGCTTAAGTTTTTTTATTATATAATAGGGGATAAGATATGGGGGGAGTATGGATTTAAAGATGCTTTTAACTTAAACATTCCTTGGTATTCACCATCTTATTTAGCAATCGATCAAGGACCAATTATCGTTATGGTTGAAAATTATAGAAGTGCTATGATATGGAATTTGTTTATGCAAAACAGTGACGTACAAAAAGGATTAACAAAATTAGGTTTTACCTATTAACCCACATTTCGGGGGTGTAAGGCCTGCAATATGGGTTAATATCTATTGAAAATAATCTATGACTAATACAAGCCCAATCGGACAGTCTCGGTTCCAGTGTTACTAGTAAAAAAATAAGGTGGTAATATATTAAGTTGTTTTTGTATCGTTGTTATGTATATTTGGATTGCTTTGAGGAGCAAAATGATACATATATAATTGAGGCACAATTCGAAGTGCGAAGTCAAAATAAGACAAATATAGATAAATGGGATGAAATACCAATTATAGATTTATTCTCCGATGGAGGAGCAGAACCAAATCCAGGAAATGGTGGATATGGAATAATTTTATCATGGAAAGGAAAACGTAAAGAGTTTTCACAAGAATATAACTTGACACCTAATAATCGCATGGAATTATTAGGTGTGATTACTGGATTAGAAAAACTAAAAACGAAGTCTATTGTAAATCTTTATACTGATTCTAGATATGTAATTGATGGTATAGAAAAAGGTTGGGCTGAAAAATGGAAGTCAAATAATTGGTATCGAAACAAAAAGGAAAAGGCAAACAATATTGACTTGTGGAGTAGATTATTAGACTTGATTTCTAAAAATGATGTTACGTTTTAGTGGTTAAAAGGTCATAATGGTCCTCCAGAGAATGAACGTTGTGATTTTTAACCAACTTGCGCTTTACAATCCGAGAAACGGATAGATGATGAGGGGTATGAGAACATCGAAAAGCCACCTAGTCCCCAAGGTAAAGAACAAAATGCTAATGAAAACAACCCGAAAAGAAAAATCACTCAGGAAGGTGATAGTTGCAGACATTGCGGGACTCCTGTAATTAAGAAAACTTCTACGCAAAAAAAGTCAAAGGCAAATCAAGCCTATTACGTTGAATACTATATGTATTACCCTGTGTGTAAAGCGATGTATATTGTATCTGGTTGAAGAAGCAAAAAAATATGTAGATTATCCTGATTCTCCATCTCTTTTTTGGCTTATGGCACACATAAAGAAAGACCTTTTGGGACTATCAAGATTCAATATAAGGGGTACTTATATTGCTCCTTAAACACTTATTTCAAGAATGTTTTTACGAACTGTACTAAAATCGGGTAGATGTTCCGTGAGATAATTAATTCATCTCACGGAACATCTACCCGATAGGATTAAAACATTTTAGCTTAATGTGAACTACAATGCATATGAGTGTTTACTTATATTTCTCCTTCAGTTCATCATACCAACTTTTCATAACAAAAAATGCTTTTTTCTTTTGCCCTTTATCCGAAATGAGTCCTTTACGATTAAAATCATCTTGAATATCGCGTAGCTGACGTCTGGGAGATCTAAAATCTTTTAAAATCCATGGCGAAGTACCAGCTAAACCGGGAATTCGCTTGAACATATTTATGCTTCTTTCATATAAGTCTTCTTGGAAATCTTCAGTAAATCGCTCTGTATCTTCACCTCTAAAACCATATAATGCGCCACCACCAAATTCGCTAATAAACACCGGTTTTTTCGTTTCAAAAACCCAATTGGTCTTATCACATTTCTCTGGTAATCCTTCATACCACCCCACATATTCATTAAAACTTAATATATCCAAAACCTTGCTCAGCTCATCCTTAACAGTCATCATCCCATTATCTAAATACTCTTTTTCCATTGCTGCACCTATAAGACGACACGAATCGAGCGAACGAGCTTTATTTGCCAAACTAGTCAAAAAGCTCAATCGTTCAGGACTGTGAGGTGTTTCATTCGCAATCGACCAAATAATAACGTTGGCGCGATTTTTATCACGTGTAATCATATCAGTCAGCTGGGCTTCGGCATTTTTATACGTTTCAGGATTATTCCACTGAATAGTCCAATAAACTGGTATTTCAGACCATACCATTAAACCCATTCTCTCCGCCTGGCGAACCATTTGTTCGTTGTGGGGATAATGTGCTAATCTCACATAGTTACAACCCATATCTTTGGCCCATTGCAACAAGGTAATATCTTCTTCGGCTGTGGCAGCTCGTCTATTACTAAAAGCGGCTTCTTCGTGAATA
>JBBQUP010000011.1:0-48525 GCA_038212305.1 Bacteroidales bacterium | reverse complement strand
AACCGTGTTTGCACCTGTGGTGGTGGTTCCTTTATACAGGAACGATGCTGGATTTGCAATTGATTGGTGAATAGATATCTGACCATTGTTGGTAACATTACCATTCACAGTTAATTTACCACCTGGATTAAGTGTTAATGTGGAACTGCCATTTAATGTTAATCCATTGGTTTGAGCAATTACTGCACCTGCTATTTCAGGCATATTTGCAGCACTTCCAATGGTAACATTCGAAGCAGATGTTGGGATAGCACCCCCTGTCCAGTTCGTTGTTGTAAACCAATCGCTACTAGTTGTTCCTAACCAAGTAAAGGCTGGAATAGATATGGATCCAAAAGTTATGTAGTTGCCTCCCGCATTGGCATTAAAACTCATTGCCGAAGCTGTTGGAGCTGTTCCACTTGAAGCAGTTCCTGTTTTAGCTCCTAATAATACTTGATTCCATGCCGTTGTAACATACTGCACAGCTCTCAAATTAACATCAGCAGGATTCACCCCACTATTTGCATCCCACCGAAGCGTTAAACTTGCAGTTGCAGCAACTGGAGCCACTACATTCCAATATTCGCTATTGCTCACAAATACTACCGGAGCAACCATGCTTGTTGTACTGTAGCCATCTGAAGAAGCACTGCTATTAAAGTATTCGGCTCTCCAATAGCCAGTTTGCGAAACGGCATTCACATTAATTGCACCATAACGTCCACTTTTCCCAATTGGAAAACCAAAGCTGTTACCACTAGTGATTTGTTTAACTAATGGCCCATTAACAAACGAAGTTGATTTTCCTCCACTAGCAATACTTGTAGCAGAGGTTAGTTTTAAAATATTCGTGTTTGTTGTAGTTATAACTCCATTTGCAAGCGTTAAATTACCAGAAATATCAACAGGTTTATTTAACGTTACTCCCAATGGATTGTTTATCTCAAAATGATTCAAGTCATTCGTTGTTGTTGTAAAGCTAGATGCTCCACCAATAGTTTGAGCTGTTGAACCATTCATAATAAACTTAGCAGTCGGTGAATTTCCTGCACTAAAAATTCCTGATTCAAATGCTACATTACCTTTCACACTTATTGCCTGATCGTATGTATCATTATCAACCGTTGGTCCATTAATTGTTAATCCACCAAGTAACTGAACAGGCATATTTGGAAGTTTACGAACACCCGTTCCGCTTAATACCAAGTTGTTAATTATTGGCAAGTCGGTCAGAATGTCAAAATCTGATGATCCATTGTATTCGAGTGTACCTCCAGTTGATAAAAAGAACTGAGTATAATCGGCCGCAGGTAAATCGCCCACAGCACAGATTAATGTACCTGTACCCGATACAACGCCTAATCGGTGACCGTAAGTTGTTCCTGTTGTTAATTTCCCCGAAAGACCATTTATTGTTGTTGTGTAAGATGACAATCCATTACCCAACGAAGTAAGCTGATGGTTGATTATAGCTAATGAACCCCGAGGTCCGCCAACAGGAATATTTCCACCACTAGTTGGGTAAGTATCCCAAACAGTTATATCTGTCCAATTTCCATTTTTCAAGGTTATAAATTTCGGAACTTGAGCAGGAATAGCATTATTAATACCAGCAGTATAATCGCCACTTATTTCAGCATCACCTACACCTAAACCAGCAATATCGCCATATGTAAACGTCAATAAATTATTTACTGCATCAACTTCTGCCGAAGAGTATTTATTCCACAATCCCGAACCATCAGCAAGCAAACGTGCAGCAATATAATTAGCTTCGGTATTACCACTGGAAACTTTCACATCTCCCTCATTATACTTCATGGTTGCAGTTGATTTAAATCCAGAAATTCCGGAAGAGATTACTGTCCAATAGTATTGCAACACATTGTCTTTATCAACAATCTCAGCTGCAGGAGCTTCCAAATCCTCTTGTATACTTGGATGAAATTCAGCTGATGGCTTAACAACTATACTTCCTGTTGAATTTCCATTAGCAGTAGTTACGAAAGTAACTGGAGTGTATTTCCCACCCGATCCAACTGGAAATACAAATGTTCCAGAAGTTGATGGGAATATCTTTTTAACACCATTATCAGTAAACGACACATTGGTTTGTATCATATTTGTTGCTGAAAACGGATTTCCAGGAGTTACTGCACAATTAACTGCTAATGATAACAAGTTTTTATCGATATTAAACACCCCAGCCTCTAACCTAAGATTGTTGGTGACAGTTATTAAATTACCTATTGGCACATCTAATCCTTTGGTATTATTTATTGTTAACATGCCTATTGATCCATTACCAGCAAGAGACTGAACAGCACTACCATTCGCTAAAATACCCTTTCCGCTACCTCCACCATAATAATGAGTTCCATCAATGGTAATATCTCCCTGACATGTAATCGTATTTCCATTATCGGCAAGGGTTCCATTCGAAAGAATAAATTTATTCGCCACATTAATGGTTGCACCTGGCGATGCAGCTAATGTAACTGTATTCGAGCCTGTTTTAGTTAAATTATAAAAACCAATTGTCCCTGTTATAGTCTGTGGAGTAGTTCCATTGAGTAATGTAGTATTTCCATTTGATGTAAATGTTCCTCCATTATTAAAATCACCCGCAATATTAAGGTTTTGAGCATTCGCATTAAACCCAGATGTAGCTCCCGTAACAGATAAACCACCATTTAATGTTAATGGCACAGTTAATAGTTTGGCTGTATTACCATTTAACACATCCATGTTTTGCAATGGCAAATAAGAATATACTCCAATCGTTTGACCTGTAACATACGATGATCCAATATGAATGGTATTCCCTGTTGCTAAATTGCTGAATTCAGGATTTAAGTTAAGTGCAGGAATTGTTGCTGAAGAGCTTCGTACAATATATAAATCACCTCCAGTTATATCTAATCGACTTCCTGTTCCCAATACTTCAAATACTCCTCTTGTATTAGAAGCAGCACTGCTATATCCAACATTAACAGTTCCTCCTGATTGAGTATATTTTAATAGTCCAATATCGCTATTTACACTCCGTCGAACCTGCCCACCTACATTTAAAGTACCTAACGACACATTAATAGCGGCATTTCCAGAAGCGCTTATAACTATTGGATTATCTCCACCAGTCATATCAAGTGTTCCTCCACTTAATTTTAAAAGTCCATCTAACTCAATTCCCGAAGTCCCTTTTGCAGTAGCAGTACCTAATTTAATCTCAAGACCTGCGGTTGATGGGATAATAAAATTATCATTCCCTGATGTGAGTGCAATATTCGTTGATGCATTATTTACCGTAAACAAACCATTGCTTAAAACGAGTGCTTTCGCAACACCAACTCCTGATGTTGGCCCATTTAACGAAAAGTTAGTATTAAATGATGCAGTTGTTGAAATACTGGTTCCTTTATTTACATATAAACGATACAAAACAGGTGTATTTCCACTCACATAGGAATAAACCATATTCTCTGCACCACTCAAATAGAGATTAATTCTATCCTCATTATTGGCTGTCCACAATCTAAGTGCATCACCCGATGTTGTTTTTTGATAAATATTTCGGCTCACAATTAAACTGTGATCTCTAACAGAGGTTGCAATGGGCGTTCTTACAGAAATCAATGCACTCGCATTATTCAAAATTAAATCGCGACCTACAGTAACGGTTCTATTGGTTGTCGTATTGCCAAATGCCAATTCAGCACCACCACCGCTATTATTGCCATTCGCATTGCTTTCAAATAGCATAAGATCGCGCCCTACAGTAATATCGCCCGTTGCACCCGTTGGGAGGACAATATTTACATTTCCAAGCAATTCGAAATTACCTGTGGTTACAATATTTTTCGATAGAGTTACATCATAATTATCTCCACCCCAACCACTTGTTGCAATTAATAAGTTTGGTGAAATACTTGGTGTATTATTTACTAAACCTGCAGATGCTTCGTAAACAATGTAAGAAGAATCTTGAGCAGCAAACTCGCCAATATCCATAAGTGTATAATTTGGATCGCTATATCGATTCCAAAACATTCCCTCGCCTCGAACCATGCCTGCAACTAACTGCCCTGCGGTATTGTTAATACACAATGTTGGTCGGAACTGAAAATTATAACGATAGTTACGAGCAACAGGATTGCCTAATGCATCTTTCATTTGACTAAATACAACTTCAGCACAAGTAGTAGTAATATTATCAATACATAATCCATGTGGCAAACCTCTTGCACCTACTTGCGAATCAGTCCATGGCACCCATCCAATAACAGCAACATCGCCTGCGCCCGGATAAGCACCTGCTGTCGCTTGTCGGCTATCATGTTTGTCGTAAGCAGCATTTGTTCCAAAAGTCCATGAATTATTATCATTCCATTTCACATCATAAGCATTATTGGCGATATATCGGGTGTGAAAAATGCGAACAGCTCCACCAAAACGACCTGTTGCACCAGCAGTATAATTAGCCTTTTCAAGCGCGAAAGGCGTATCGAATAAAATAGTATTTGTAGCATCATCAACCTTCGCGGTATTATTAACATACGAACGGGTATAAGGCGAAACATCTAATACTTTACCAGGCACATAATTAGCTTCTGTTCCTACAACGTTCGATGTTTCATAAACAAATGCGTAAATAACATTAGGCAGCGCTGAAAAACCTGAATGATTAACTTTCCAATAACTCGAAAGCAAATCTGCACCAGCAAAAGCTGTCGCTAAAGTTGATTTCACCGAAGTTATTGTCACATATCCATCATCGCTATATCCTGAAACGGTCATAACCGCAGGAGTATATTTGGCATTACTGTACCCAATTGGATAAGTAATTGCACCATTACCACTCACATACATGGTTAAACCACCATCCGAAGCATTTCCTGCTCCATATATATAACGTGTAGCATCTGAATTACTAATAGCACCATTAACCGTTAAATTATAGATACCTAAATTTACTTTAGCTGTTCCGGCTGCATTAAAAGATAGGTTATTAACTTTGGCTGCACTTAAAAGCTGAATCCCATTATTTCCATTATTAAGCGTTAATGAACCAAAACTTTGTCCAGCTCCATTTAACGTTTGAAGCGCTGCACCATTTAATACTGTTTTACCTGTAGAAGCAACTCCAAGTACTTTGCTATAAATAGCACCATTGGTGATCCCAATATTTCCCCCCACATTAGGTGATGAGGTACCTGTATTTAATGCACCTAGAGTTAATGTTAAATCACTTGTTGCACTTACTTGAGGCGTTCCAGCCAAATTCACTTCGTAATAACTCCCCGGCGTAGTATGTGCATTTTTAGCTATTACCACTTTATTGAATGTTAAAGCAGCTCCATTATTAATATTTGAGTTTTGAGATCCAATAAATGAAAGTGTATTCGATCGAACATTAAAAGTAGAAGCAGAAGCTCCTGTTGTTAATGAACCTCCTATCGACAAGTCATAATTTGATCCCGAAACGTCAAAGGTTGAATTATCAGCAGCAGTCAAATTATTTAACACACTTAATGAACTCATTAACACAACAGAAGAAGTCCCTGAGGCATTTCGTCTGCTAATATCCAAATTATATAAAGGAACAGTCGAGTACAAATTAACAGTTGTTCCACCATTAACTGAGACAGTCATTTTACCTCCACTTACATTATAATTCCCCACACTACAAGGAAAGTAAACATCATTTGCATTGCCACTTTCAGCTAGTATTTGAATTTCCCCCCCACTCATTGTAAAAGTACAATCGGAATTATCGAAGCCGAAAATTGGATAGCCGCCAGTAACCTCGCCAGCTTCCGTTACATTCCCCCTTACTACAAGCGTTCCACCACTTTGAATGTACGATGAACTACCACCCCCACTCGAGGCACTTCTAAATTGGCATACATTTGCTGTTCCCCCTTCAATAATTACTTGTGCATTGGCAGTATTCCAAAAAATAAAGCCCGCAGAATTACGTGTTCCAAATGTACCACTCGACAAACGAAATGTTCCAAAAACACTTAATCCTTGATAACCGCTACCAGTATCTACACCAGCTGCAGATAGAGGTACCTGACTAGCATCAGATGCTGTTGAATAAACTACGGCATTTGGACTGGCAATCCATAAATATCCATTGCTCCCTATTGAATAATCTCCATTTGTCCCACCACTAACATAACCTTCCGATAAAGTAGGAATTGAAACCGAACCAGTTAGTTTTAGTTTACCATTATAAATCCATAAAGCTTTCCTCACCTCAGGATTAGCGGCTGTAAAAGGCGCATTTTCGTTTCGACCAACATTATTAGGACCATACAACACAAAATTAGATGCCGATGAGGCATTTAATTCTAACATATAAGTTTGGTCTGTTCCTTTGTCGATAATCAAATTGTAAAAATCGGTTATCCCATTACAGGTTGCAATATTGTTTTGTAAACCTTTAAATCGCACTGTAACTGCACCCGTATTGCTAAATTGATTATAAACAGGAGCTGTTTGATTAGTAAATCGAACGATTCCTTCGTTGGTGAAATCACCCCATATTTCTAATTGATGAAAAATACTGTGATACAATCCACTTGCTGGCATAGTGCCTCCAATAGAATTACTACCAATTGTACTTCCTGTTCCAGTAGTAATTGATGCTCCAGTACTAACTGAAACATTGCCTTTAACTGTTAAATTTCGAATTGCGGCTGATGTATCATTAATTCTGAAAATTCCTGATTTGATTTCTAAATTTCCATTAAGCGTATAGTCAGATAACAAGGTAAGCGTTTGTCCAGCTGTCATCATCACTTCCATGTTATAAAAAGTGCGACCTGTCGACAACGAAAAGCTATTGCCATAAAACTCAACAGTTCCCTGCCCTTGTCCAAATGTTATAAAATTGGTGGCATCGCCAGTTGGCCAATTATTCGATGATAATCGAATTCGTCCATTACCATTGATTGTTGTAAATGACTGACCGGTAGTACTAACTAAATCTAATGTTCCTTCAACCGTTAAATTTTTGCAGGTTAACGAACTCACATTCATTGTTACGGTGCGACCATTTTTAATTATCACATTATCCGATGAAAAACGAGGATATTCGTTCGATGGATTATTTTCTAACGATCCAGCAGGGTCTAATGTCCAAATTGTTGGATCGTTCCAGTTACCTGATCTTAAAGTATACCATGTTTGTGATACTTCACGAGCAGTCCAAGTTCCATCTAAAATAGTTGTGCCGGTGGTTGTCATAGGATTAACCCCAGAACCACTTGGCGCGATTGGAGCATTCCAGGTAACTGCAGGCGTTGTTGATACTCGCAATACATAATCACTGGCATTTCCAGATACATCATTGGGATTAACATATGTAAAACTGGCATTAGCCGTTGTTAGTGTTAGGTTGGATGTTGACACAATCCAATGTTTGTTTAAATCGGTAAGCGACGTATTGGGTGCTTGACCTAATACGGCACGAACAGCTAATGAAGCAGTCCCTGCAACACTTCCTGTTGTGGACGATAAAACCATGGGATTATATAAACTTCCAGTTCCAATTGGATAAGTGATATTAAAACCAGCTGCCGTAGTGCTCTGCTTCACTAAACTACCTGTTCCATTGGTGTCAATCATTTTGCTGCCACTAGGAGTACCCAAAATGGCGGCCGATAGACCCAACGTTAAATTATAGTTGCTTAACGATAGATTCCCTGAGGTAAGTGTAAGTTGATTATTTACCACCACATTGCCACATAAAGTAGCACCAGTGCCTCTATTGAGTGTTAAATTATTTAATGTAACTGATGGAATAAATGTATTAGCCGCAGTGCCACCTATTGTAAGATTTGATGATGCACCACCAACGAGTGAGCCACAAGTAGGTATGGTGCCATTTAAAGTTAAGGTGTTTGCACCTATTGAGAAACCACCCGTTGTAAGAGTTAATGCACCATTAATAGTTTCGTTAACAGTCATGCTTACACCCGCACTGTTATTAATGATAATATTTTGAAAGTTGGTTGCGCTGCCACCAATGGTTTGCGCACCTGAACCATTAAAAGTTACTGTGCCAGAGCCGGGGGTAAAAGCACCTCCATTGTTTGTCCAGTTGCCTGTTAATATGAGCGAAGAAAGAAAATTAGTAACGGCAGACATAACTATTGTGCCTCCTGAACTCAAAGTGATATTTCCAGAAATTGCCAAACTTCTGTTCTGATTGTTTGGGAAGTTCAAAGTACCCTGCACAACAAGAGACCCTATAGTATAACTTCCATTAGGTCTGTCTGCATTATAGTTAATAGTATGACCAATAGTTACTATACCAGCATTGCTGACTTCACCGGGGTCGTCTGAGGTAGAGTTCCATGTCGAACCGTCATAAGTCTCCCATGTTGCGGGATTTTTCCAATTACCATTTTGCTTTGTTCGATAATCACCAACAGCCTGTCCCCAAGCACTGCTTGAAAACATGATCATCAACACGATTAAATAGGTTAATCGCTTAATGGTAACAGGTTTATTTTTTTCACCACGCTCAGTTCCATTTTTAGTTTGGAGCAAATTGTTAAGTGTTTTCATATCTTTTTATTTTCAATTAATATCTTAATTCTACACTTTTGAAATCTTATTTATTAAAAAAGTAAAATTTTAAAAGCCACTATATTTAATTATCTATCTTTTAAAACTTTAACCTAAATTTAATTGGGCAAAGGTACATTATTAAGTTTATACTATATTAGCACTAAAGAGTTGCATTCAATCAGTATCCCTCTTATGCTTTTTGACAAACAGTGGATATTGAGTGACTAAGGGAGTACGGCCAGAGAATTCATATATTTAATTGAATCACAATTAACTACGAATTTAGTTTAAGTAATTCTCTTTTTACATTTGCAATCTGCTGAACTATTTTAGTTTTCTCTTTTAGCAAAAAGCTTATTTCGTATGCATCGCGTATGGCTTCTTTGTCGTAACTTTCAAGTACAATATAGATAGACGATTTGCCAACAAACTGGGCTTTTATTGGTTTATTATAATTTCTAGATATAAAATCAACAACCCCATTGTCTAAACCATCTTTATATCTAACAATCTCCCATTTCAAGCCTCCAGCTTCAAAATCTCGATTATTAAAACCATCTTCAAGAATAACTTCAGTAGAAATGCTCTGATCACCATAATAGACCTTTATCTGATTATGATGAATATACGAAGTGCCAGTATAATGGCTGGAAATGTAAAAATCACCTAAAAGATTTAGATTGGCTCTAATAAAACTGCGCGAATAAGAATTAGTAGTATTTTGCCTTTTGTGAATTAATATTGGATCGCTACCATATTCTTGAGACGTTACAAAATTCTTCATCAACTGCTCAAGCTCCAAAACCTTAACTTTTAATAAACTATCTAAAAACTGAAGATTATTCGTTTGTTCTTCAATACTAATCTTTTTTAATAAATCATGACCTTTCAAAGTCATACTTGCATTACCTTCTGATGCCACAAAAAAAGTGTCTAACGTCAACTTTGCCAACTGATACGACTTAGCCTCAAACAATTGCGAAGCCAATTCAAACTTTCTTTCTGCAATCTTCTCATTATTTTCGGAACAACGAACAGATAATATTATAACTAGTATAAATAATCCAATTGAAATACTTACTCTCATCAAAAACTTTAAATTAAAATAGCAACCACTCATATTACTAATATCTTAGCTGCCACAAAAATAGACATTTTTAACAAAACTTTTTACATAAACAAAAAAAAAGCCCGAAGGCTTTTTAATTTAAAAATTCAAGGTCTTTAACCACAACTTGCAAACTCGAATGAGCCGTTCCATCCTTTCCAATATATCCATCGCTCGACGGTACTCCTTCAATTAATACTCGCTGACCTTTTTTCAGATAGTCATTAACTTTGGAGTTGCTGCTTTCGTTTTTCCAAATAACAGCTTTCACCCATTCTGTCTTTTCCACTTTATTACCATCCGCATCTTTGTAGTCCATCGACACGGCAACACTAAAATTAATAGCCTTTTTTTGGCCAACTTCTCGAACCTCGGCATCACCACCAAGTATTCCGTTTAAAATAATTTTTAACATAACTTAAAAGTATTTGGTTAATTAATATCGAAAGTAAATTATTTTTAAACACAATACAAGTTTTTATTTATGTTAACACGATGTTTGTTGAAAAAAAATTCAAAAACACTCAACAAAACAAAAAAGGATAGCCCACAATGGAACTATCCTTTTAAAGTATTTTGAAGTATGACTTATCTATTCATTTCGGATTTTTTCCGCGTCGAATAACTAATTTTTAAAGCTTGTGCTTTACGCAAAGCTTGTTTAATATCTGTAATCACACCCATTGGACAATCATAATCGGCTTTGATTGAGGTCGTCATTTTAGGACGATCAGCCTCTTTCATCGATTCGCGTTCCTGAACAATATAGCTCTGTATATCATCCACAGACGCAAAAGCATCATTTAACTGAATACGCGGCTCTGTTCCAAAAGTACTTTGAAATTGTCTGTTGGGAATACCTACATAAACATAGGTCACCAACGATTTCTTTTCAAGCTTTTCAATTTCAGTAGCTTCAGGAGATCTTAACTGAATTTTCAACGTTACCTCTTTCATAGTGGTACTAACCATAAAAAAGAAAAGTAACATGAATACAATATCGGGCAGAGAAGCCGTATTGATGGACTGTTGGCCACCTTTTTCCTTTTTCTTAAACTTTCCCATTATTGTATCCCCACGTTTTTAGGTTCAGCTTCAGATATCCTTTGCGGATAAATTTCCTTTATCGCATCTTGCTCCTCCTCATTTAAATCCTTAAAAGGCTTTCTAAATTTCTGACGCGCTTTGTCATCTCGCAATTCAGAATAGGCCGATTGTAATTCGTTTTGGACAGTCAAATATGCCTGATATTGAGTTCCCCTATCGTTTTGCAACGATATAACACCTTTACTAATAGGCACTATACCAAAATAAGGAAGGTCATCTGATTCTTTTTTATCCGATAAGTTCGCAAGCTCTAAAGGATTATCTATAAATTCCTTTACTTTATCTTTCAATTGACTAATTTCCAACTGTTCACCTTCAACCAACAATTGATTTTTGCTGTTTAATAAAACAACAAACACATTCCTTTCATTCATTGGAGGTGGTGGTGGTTCATCCACAGGAACAGGAGGCGGTAATAACCTTGCTAATCCAGTATCTGTATCCATCGTGGTAGTCATTAGAAAGAAAATCAACAAAAGGAAGGCTATATCAGCCATAGATCCTGCGTTAACTTCCGGTACTGCTCTTTTTGCCATAATTTTAATTCATTTTATGGGACTAACCCAAAAATTATTTAAACAAACGAGATACTTCTGTGACTAAAATCGAGAACACAGCTACTCCAAAAAGGATGTAAAATGTGAATAACCCTGTATCAGTAACATTCAACATGCTTGGAACATTGTCTTTACCTTCATATCCAATAATAGTCATTGGAGTTCCATCGGCCATAACATATGAAATTCCTAAAATAAGAATAATAATGCCGGCTGATATCAGTGAACGTTTAGCAGCGCCCGGATTTACTATCATATTGACAATCTCAAATAAGAGAGTAATTACAAGTGTTGCAAAAACTAACACTATTGCATAGTTAAGAACAGTATCAGTAAAAACTGGTACTTCAAACACTCCTTCCATTGCGGTAGGCCCTAAAATCATTAGGGCAGATAAAATGACACTTACCGCTAGAAGAACGTAAAGTACAATACTTGCTACTTTAGTAATTTTCTTCATGTTGCGAATTAGTTTTTCATTTTATATTTTACAATAATATCTAACAAGGTAATAGAAGCATCTTCCATCGTATTTACAATACCATCGATTTTGCTAATTAAATAATTGTAAAACACTTGAAGGATAATAGCTACGATCAAACCAAATACAGTTGTAATCAAAGCTACTTTAATACCACCAGCAACTGCTGTTGGAGAAATATCACCTTGTGCTTGAATTTGGTCAAAGGCTTGAATCATACCAATTACAGTACCCAAGAAACCTAACATCGGAGCCAAAGCAATAAATAATGAAATCCATGACAACCCTTTTTCTAAAAGACCCATCTGAACAGATCCATAAGAAATAACAGATTTTTCTACTACATCAATACCTTCATCAAAACGATCAAGTCCTTGATAAAAAATAGATGCTACTGGACCACGAGTTTCGCGACAAACTTCTTTTGCTGCCTCAACTCCACCATTATTCAAGGCATCTTCAATACTTTGAAGTAATTTTTTTGTGTTTGATGAAGAAAGATTTAAATAAATAATTCTTTCAATACACAATGCCAAACCAATAATTAAACACAACAAAATAGGCATCATCCAAGGCACACCACCCTCAACAAATTTAATTTTAACTTGTTTGTGAAGACCAACTGGTTCAGCAGTAGTTGCTCCTGCAGTTGGTGCAGCCTCATTAACCTGAGTAGTGGTAGTTTGATCAGCGGCAGCCGGCTCTTGAGCAACAGCTGTTGATGCGCCTAAATAAAGCATCCCAATTACAGCAAAAAACGCAAATAGCTTTTTCATAATCATTAAAAAATTTTGATTTGTATTAGTTTGTTAATACTTTAAAATTGTTCTTGTTTTTTTAAATGAATCCTTTAAAACTTAATAAAACTCAACAATATTTGATATAAAAATCACAGTTAACCCCCTGTAATTTCAGGTGTCCAAATTACAAAAAAAAAGTCAAAAACAAATTTATTAAAATAATATTTCCCCTTTAAGTGATTTATTTAAACATGTTTTAACATCCTCAATCGATTGGTGTTCGCCAAACAAATGCATTAATTTCGTAATTGCCGATTCGGTAGTGATATCGTAACCACTCAAAACGCCCATTTCGTGCATGTGAATTCCTGTTTCGTAACGCCACATTTCAACACTTCCAGCTAAACATTGAGTAACATTTAAAATAACAACTCCCTTATTCAATGCTTTTTCTATCTCTTTTAAAAACCATTTAGAGGTTGGAGCATTTCCAGATCCAAATGTTTCGAGAACCATTGCTTTTAAGCCTGATGAATTCAGTACTGCCGATACAAATTGTTCATTTATTCCCGGGAAAATTTTTAAAAGTCCAACCCCTGTATCCATTACTTTTGATACTCTAAAAGGATCTTGGGTTACTCCATAACGGATGTAAGGGAAATTGTATTTAATATGAACCCCTACTTCGGCAAGAGCTGGGTAGTTATCGGATCGAAAAGCTCTAAAATGCTCAGCATTGTACTTTGTTGTACGATTCCCTCGATAAAGTTTATCCTGAAAAAAGATGCAAACCTCAGGAACCACAGCCTGTCCGTTAACTTCGGCTGCTGCAATTTCTAATGCTGTAATTAAATTCTCCTTCCCATCAGTACGAATAGTGCCTAAAGGCAACTGACTACCGGTTAAAACAACTGGCTTTTGAAGGTTATGGAGCATAAAACTAAGAGCACTAGCAGTATATGCCATTGTATCAGTTCCATGCAAAATCACAAATCCATCGTAATTATTGTAATTGGTTTCAATTATTGTAACCAATTGAACCCAGATCTCTGGATTCATATCCGATGAATCAACTAATGGATTAAACGAATAGCTCTTAACACTAAAATTAAAGCTTTTTAATTCAGGAACTTTTTCAATTATTCGTTCAAAGTCAAATGGAATAAGGCTTTTAGTTACAGGATCCTGAACCATGCCAATGGTTCCGCCTGTGTATATGATTAGGATTTTACGACTCATTAGCTTAATTTTTTAAGATTGCTTTAAATTAAATAATAATCGCGCATTATCACTGGTTGCTTGTGATATGGCCTCTGAGTCAAGCTTATATATATCAGCCAACTTATCAATAACATATGAAAGATAAGCTGGTTCATTTCGTTTTCCACGGTATGGCATTGGCGATAAATATGGTGCATCCGTCTCAATTAACACCCTCGATAAATTAACTTTATTTAACAGTTCGGGGAGTTGACTATTTTTAAAAGTCACTGTCCCATTTATTCCGATATAAAAATTTGAATACGCCAAAATGTGCTCCAACTCACTGATTCCGCCACTAAACGAATGGAAAACTCCTTTTAATTGACTTCCTGCATATTTATCAACAATGGCCAACGTATCATCAAATGCATTACGACAATGAATCACAATAGGTAAATCCAACTCAATTGCCCATTTAATTTGCTCTTCAAAAGCCTCTTTTTGTTCTTTAATAAATGTGGTATCCCAATAATAATCCAATCCAATTTCGCCAATGGCACAATTTTTTGCATGATGACAAAATGTTTTATGATGGGCTAGTTCTTCCAGATAATTTTCTTTTACCGAGGTTGGATGAAGACCAATCATTGGTAAACATTCGGCATACTCATCAACCAATTTATACATTGAGGCGATTGAATCTCTATCAACATTTGGCAATAAAATATTGGTTACACCTTGGAAAATAGCACGTTGTATAACTTCTGAGCGATCTACATCAAAAGCATCTAAATAAATATGAGAATGGGTATCAATAATATCGGCCATTTTTTATTTACAAAAATAAAGAATTCAAATTTAGGATTATTGGGGTTTGATATGGTTTGTGGCAATAAATCAAAAAATCCGAAGTTACCTCCGGATTTTTAAGTAATTATCAATAAGCATCATACTACTCCTTGGGCAATCATTGCGTCTGCAACTTTCACAAATCCACCAATATTGGCTCCTTTTATGTAATTAATCTTACCTGTTAATTCCGTTCCATATTTAACGCAACTACTATGAATATTTATCATGATTTGATTTAAACGAGCATCAACCTCTTCGATAGTCCAACTCAATCGAATGCTGTTTTGAGACATTTCGAGTCCCGAAGTAGCAACGCCACCAGCGTTAACCGCTTTACCGGGCGCAAACATTATTTTATCGCTTGCTAAATAGGCGGCTTCGGTTGTACATCCCATATTTGATGCCTCGGCGATTAACATACAGCCATTCGCAATTAATTTTTGAGCATCCAATTCATTCAATTCGTTCTGAATGGCGCACGGAATGGCAATATCTACTTTTTGTTCCCAAGGTCGTTTACCTGCAAAAAAATGTGCTCCAAATCGCTCAGCATAAGGAGCCACTACATCTTGATTGGTAGCACGAAGTTCCAACATGTACTCAATTTTTTCGCTATCTAGTCCTTTAGGATCGTAAATATATCCATCAGGACCCGAAATGGTTACTACTTTCGCCCCTAATTCAACCGCTTTTAGTGCTGCACCCCAAGCTACATTACCAAATCCAGACAGAGCAATGGTTTTACCATTAATCGAATCGTTACGAAGCGCTAACATTTCGCGAACAAAATAAATTGCTCCAAACCCAGTAGCTTCGGGGCGAATTAAACTTCCTCCATACTCTATTCCCTTACCAGTAAGCACTCCTGTAAACTCGTTACGTAGTTTTTTATACATTCCAAATAAATACCCAATTTCTCGTCCTCCAACTCCAATATCGCCGGCAGGTACATCGGTATTTGGGCCAATATGCCTGAACAATTCACTCATAAAAGCTTGGCAAAACCTCATAATTTCAATATCTGATTTTCCTTTGGGATTAAAATCAGATCCACCCTTACCACCTCCCATAGGAAGCGATGTTAAACTATTTTTAAATGTTTGCTCAAACCCAAGAAATTTCAATCCACTTAATGTAACACTGGGGTGAAAACGCAATCCGCCTTTATAAGGTCCAATGGCCGAATTAAACTCTACTCGATAACCTCTGTTGACTTGCACTTCACCTCGATCATCAATCCAAGGCACTCGAAACATAATAACCCGCTCAGGCTCAGTCATACGCTCCAATATTTTGGCTTTGATATAATGAGGATTATCTTGATAAAAATCCCAAACTGTTTCTACCACTTCTTGAACTGCTTGAAGGAATTCATCTTCGCCCGGGTTTTTAGCTCGAACGACATCCATGAATTCTTTAATCTTACTATCCATGTTTATGATGTTTTAATTGATTGTCTATCAAAAGTAAAAAAAATCATTTATGCCGATAATGATATTTAACAGTATTTTGTAACTACAATTAATGCTAACCATCTATATTTGTGCGAATTACAATCTATTCGTTGTTTTTATTAATTGATGATTTATCTCACCTCAAAAACACAACAAGCATCACTAAATCTAATCATTTTTAGCTACTCTAATCCTAGATTTGTCTTAAATCATTTAAACATCAAGCATTGATTTCAATAACACACTTGCGGGATGGTATGCAAACTTACCCGTATTATTGAAAATATGATGACGACAAGACACCCCTGGAGCAACAATAACAGTAGATTCAGGCGATTCAAGAACTTCCGGAAATAAAACCAACTCCCCTATTTGTTTTGCTAAGGCTGAATGACTTTTTTCATACCCAAAGGCTCCCGCCATTCCACAACAACCCGATGAAATTTCAATAACGTTATAATTTTCAGAAATCTGAAGCACCTCCTGCACCAGACCTTTTTTCACCAATGCTTTCTGATGACAATGAGAATGTAATTTTACACTGAGTCTGTTTTTCGAAAAACGATCGGTATTTATGCTTCCATTTTTTAAATGCAGATGAATAAACTCCTCGATTGTTAATATAAAAGGAAGCTTTTTTTGATAATTTAATTTTAAATCACCTGAAATCAAATCAGGGTATTCATCGCGAAATGTTAACAAAGCAGATGGCTCAACCCCTACTATATATGCGTTAGTGGCTGTACTTTTTAATAGATAACAGATATTTTTTATAGCTAGAGATTTCGCTTTCTTCAAATATCCTTTCGAAATAAAGGTTCGTCCACTAATTATAGGTTTCAAAATTTCAACATGAAACCCAAGTTTTTCAAGCAAATAAAGTGTATCTAGTCCGCTTTGTGGATCAATGTAATTGGTAAATTCATCTATATACAACCAAATTCGAACACTTTGATTACTTTGAATATTAGTGCTTTTATAGGATTTTTTTATTTGACGAAAAAACGACTCCTCAACAGGGTCTGCTAATGGAATTGAAGGATCGAACTTTAATAGATATCGAATAATTTTAGTCGATAATTTTGTTGAATACAGTTTTCTCAAACCTCTCCATTTGTCGGATAATAATTGATAAAAATAGGGTTGATGAGCAATGAGCCATGAAGAAAGATTAAATTTATGATGATGTTGATTTTGCAGAAACTCAGCTTTTAAACGAGCCACATCAACACCCGAAGGACATTCGCTTCGACAAGCTTTACACATTAAACACAAGTCGAGCACACTGTTTACATCAGCAGTATTTACAGGTGTTTGGTCGAAATCGTCCATTAGATAATGACGCAATATATTGGCTCGGCCTCGCGTAGAATCTTTTTCATTTTTTGAAGCCATAAACGATGGACACATTGTTCCTCCAATTAGGGAACTCTTACGACAATCGGCTGAACCAGTACACTTTTCGGCTCCTTGAGCAAACCCACCTTGTCGATCCCAATTAAAAACAGGCGTTATCTTTTCTTTTTTGTTCCTTTTATATCTAAGAGCGGTATCCATTGGAGGAGCATCAACAATTTTCCCCGGGTTAAGCAATATATTTGGATCAAAAAGCTGTTTTACGTCCTTTAATAATCCATAAACATGATCCCCAAGCATAATTGGTATAAACTCGGCTCGCAATCGTCCATCGCCATGCTCTCCACTTAATGATCCATGGTATTTCTTTACTAAATGAGCTGTTTCTGTAGCAATTAATCGAAACAGTTTAACATCTTCCTCTAATTTCATATTTAAAATAGGGCGAAGATGCAGTTCTCCACTTCCAATATGACCATGAAACACACACGTTTTATTGTGTTTTTTAAGGAGTTTGTTCAAATCATCGTTAAAACTGGCTAAATCTTCAACGCACAAAGCAGTGTCCTCAATTAAAGAAACAGGGAGTTCATCTCCAGGCATATTAGCTAAAACACCTAATCCTGCTTTGCGTAGATCCCACACTTTTTTAATATCGCTCTGATTTATAATTACATGAGCGTATCCCAATTTTTTTTCTGTTAATCGACTAATCACCTTGTTTATAGAGACATCCAACAACTCCTGTGAATTGCTACTAAATTCAGATATCAACAAGCCTTGCGGTTTCCCTTCCAAAAAAAACAAATTATCAGTCTGATATCCACCTTTTTGCGCCAATATAATCACATTGTGATCCATCAGCTCCACAGCCGTTGGATGAAAATTTAATATTTCGAGATTGGCTTTATATACTTGGTTGAACTGGTCGAAATGAGAACAAATTAATTTGGTAAACTTTGGGGGAGTTGAAACCAATGCCAGCTTAATAGCTGTAATAAAAAACAATGTACCTTCCGATCCAGCAATTAGTTTTGAGAGATTAAATGGCTTACCTGCCACCGAAAAAGGGGAACATTTCAACAACTCATCAAGTGCATAACCAGTATTACGTCGGTGAATTTGACTATTAGGATAATTTTCAGATATAGATTTAGTATTTATTTCATCGTTTAGGAGCACCACCATTTTTCGATAAATATCACCTTCATGCGTTGAGAGTTCACATTTTTGCTTCAGTTCATCATTCGAAATGGCTTTAAATACAACCTTTTCTCCCGAAATTAAATAGCCATGAACTTCGAGTAAATGATCACGCGTACTGCCATAAGCTAACGAATGCGATCCACATGAATTGTTCCCAACCATTCCTCCAATGGTACACCTATTTGATGTTGAAGTTTCAGGTCCGAAAAACAAGCTGTGCTTTTTTAACATCAAATTAAGCTCATCCAAAACCACGCCAGGCTCAACTATTACCCATTTATCATCAACATTAACCTCTAAAATCCGATTGAAATATTTCGAAATATCAACTATTAATCCACTTCCCACAACCTGGCCAGCCAATGAAGTCCCAGCCCCACGAGGTATGATAGAGATCGTATTTTCTCTCGCATACTTTAAAACGAGCTCAATATCTCGAATGTTTTTGGGGATTGCTACGCCCAAAGGCAATTCCTGATAGGCAGATGCATCGGTGCTATACATTGCACGATAGACTCTATCGTCGAATAAGTCACCACTTAATTGTTGTTGAAGATCAAAAAATCTGTTTCTATCCATCTTTAGAAAATCAAGCTAATAAAATTAAAATATCTATAAATTTATAAAGTTCCTAATATTTTAAAGCAATTGAAGATAGTATTGAGCCAAAAAAGCAAGAATAATATTTTATTCTTGCTCTCTTATTGATTTTTTCTATTTCTATTTTACTTCCCACACATCTCCAGAGAAAGCCAAATCACGAAACGACTTTAATTTAGACTTTTGCTGTACTTGCTTGATTTGATTTACTACTTCGCTATCAAAGGTTGGACTTTTAACTGCTCGAATAACACCTAATGCGACAGGATAATTGGGATATTCCATGTTAGCCAATTTCAAATGCATGGTGCTATCTTCGCAATGTGCATCGTGTACCAACAAATCATCTTTGGTAATTCCATTTTCACCTATCGTAACCACTCTTAAGTCTAAACACTTTAATAGCAACCCTTTATCTTGATTTTTACCAAAAATCATAGGTTCTCCATGTTTCAAAATTATGGTTCTATCATCTTTATGTGCTTTATCGGTAATTGCTTCGTGGGTTCGATCATTGTAAATAACACAATTTTGTAATACTTCAACTACCGATGTACCATGGTGCAAAGCAGCTTCTTTAAAAATATCAATACTCAATTTTATCTCTTTATCGATTGATCGGGCAAAAAAATGACCTCTCGCTCCAATAGATAGCTCTCCAGGTCGAAATGGGCTTTCGATTGTTCCAAAAGGAGATGTTTTAGATACAAACCCTTTCTTGCTTGTTGGTGAAAATTGTCCTTTGGTAAGACCGTATATTTGATTGTTAAAAAGGATAATATTAATATCCACATTGCGTCGAATAGCATGTATAAAATGATTCCCTCCAATAGCCAACGCATCGCCATCGCCCGTTATTTGCCACACATGCAAATCGGGATTAGCTAATTTTACACCTGAGGCAATCGCCGATGCTCGTCCATGAATGGTATGAAACCCATAGGTGTTCATGTAATATGGAAATCGCGAAGAACAACCAATTCCAGAGATAATCGCAACATCTTTAGGATCATACCCAAGGTCGGCCATTGTTTTTTGTACCGCATTTAAAATGGCATGATCGCCGCAACCAGGGCACCAACGCACATTTTGATTGCTTTTATAATCGAGATAAGTTAATGTATTTTCGGCCATCAGTTATTCCTCCAATAATGTTATAAAATGCTGCTTTAACTCAACACTTGTAAATGGTAACCCCTGTACTTTATTGTATTGCATGTACTTAAACTGAGGGTAATTCATTCGCAAATAACCTGCAAACTGTCCTAAATTTAATTCGCACACAACTATTTTTTTGTACTTGGCTAAAATGACTTCCGTATTTTTAGGTAATGGATTGATATAATTAAAATGAACTTGAGCCACTTTTAATCCATCATTCAGCATTGAATCAACAGCTATGTGCAAATGACCGTAAGTTCCACCCCATCCAATAACCAATAATTCAGCATCATCAGCCCCAAAAACATCCAATTCAGGAATATAATCAGCTATCTTTTTTATTTTGGCATCTCTAACATTTACCATGCGTTCATGATTAGGTCCATCGTAACCTACAGCTCCTGAATCATAATCTTTCTCAAGGCCGCCAATTCGATGCTGGAAACCTTTAGTTCCCGGAGCTACCCACGATCGCACAAAATCTATTGGATCGCGTAAATAGGGATGCCACTCATTCGCTTCAACAGTTGGCTGGCGAGATTTAATCAAAGGATATGTCTCAATATCAGGTATTTTCCAAGCTTGAGTTCCATTAGCCAAAAATCCATCGGTTAACAAAACAACCGGTGTCATGTGCTCTACAGCAATTTTAGCTGAATAAAATGCATAATCGAAACAATTAATAGGTGAACTGGCAGCAACAACAACCATTGGACTTTCGCCATTTCGACCGTAAAGTGCTTGCCATAAATCGGATTGCTCTGTTTTTGTTGGCAAACCGGTTGAAGGGCCACCTCGTTGAACATTTACAATCACCAAAGGCAACTCAGCGATAACAGCTAATCCCATGGCTTCGCCTTTTAAAGCCAATCCAGGCCCCGAAGTTGTAGTAACTGCTAACCGGCCGCAAAAACTTGCTCCAATAGCAGAGCATATTCCTGCAATTTCGTCTTCTGCCTGAAAAACTTTAACTCCCAAATCCTTTCTAGCACTTAGTTCCTGCAAAATTTCAGTAGCAGGCGTTATGGGGTAAGAGCCTAGAAAAAGCTCTAAACCACTTCTCTCAGCCGCAGCTAAAAACCCCCAAGCTACGGCTACATTTCCATTAATATTTCTATAAAATCCTTTTGGAATATCTGCTGCCACAATATGATAAGATGGCGTAACAGCCTGCATGATAACGCCATAATTATATCCAGCCAATAATACTTTCAGATTGGCTTCAACAACAAGAGGATTTTTTGCAAATTTCTTCTTAATATAATCCTGTGTGTGCGATAACGGTCTATCAAACAACCAATAAACAAGGCCTAAGGCATACATATTCTTACTTCGAAGAATACTTTTGGTATCTAAACCAATATCCTTTAAACTCTCCTTAGTTAGCGTGGTAATCGGAGCATTAATGACATAGAAATCGTTGAGTTTTTCTTCGTGAATTGGATCACTCGTTTTATAACCTGCTTTTATTAAGCTTTTCTCATCAAAGCTATCCACATCAACAATAATAGTTCCTCCCGGCTTCATCCATTTGGCATTTGCTTTTAAGGCAGCAGGATTCATTGCCACTAATACATCGGCGTAATCACCGGGGGTGAAAACCTCTAAACTACCAAAATGAACCTGAAAACCCGACACACCGCCAATTGTACCTTGGGGTGCTCGTATTTCTGCCGGATAATCAGGAAATGTAGAAATATCATTTCCAAAAATTGCCGAAGTAGACGAGAATAAATTCCCTGTTAATTGCATCCCATCTCCCGAATCTCCAGAAAATCGCACAACAACTTCCTCCCGCTCAATTACTTTTGATCGATTACTCATAATGGAAAAGTAAAAATAAATAATTAGCTAACATTTAAATATTAAACACTTACGGTTTAATGAAATTTTACTTGAATTAAAATACTGAAAAGTTGTACAAATTGTATAGACGTCTAGATTTTAAAATTATAGAAAGATGGAAAAGATAAAAAGAGGAAAATAGAATGTTCTTCATCTGAAAACATCTAAAATAGCTTCTATCCTTCTAAAATCTATTATTCTTCCTATCTCGTATTCATTTATTATAAATTTAAACAGTAACAAAATTAAGACGAACATTTAGTATCTAGTGTCAGCAATAAGACTCCATTTTTTTCATGTCTTTTTCAAGAAGGCTTCAAAGACAAGGCTGTCGAAGTTTTGAAAACCAAGGAGTTCACTTTTGTGAATGACTGTTTTCAAAATGAGAATAACGCAGTATTTCGAGTTTTCTTGAAAAGCCTATCTAAAAGTTGATCATAAAAATAACAGTCTCATTAATACTTTGAGTTGATTAAAATCAGTCTTTTAACTTTTTGTTGAAACATGCATCTATCACAGGCAAAAACTTACATTAAACTGTTACTAATTTATCAAACAACTAAAGTTAACTATAGTTGTTTAGAATACTTACATATAAACATAGGTAAATGAAACCAAATCATAAATCTTTACTTGCGAAAATCATTTGTGCGACCTAATTTTAAAAACGAAACAACTATTTTTACAAAAAAAACGATGGCTTTAATAAAGAGTGTTAGAGGATTTACTCCCAAAATTGGTAAAAACGTATTTATAGCCGAAAATGCCACTATTGTTGGAGATGTTGAAATTGGAGATGATTGCTCAATTTGGTTTAATGCTGTGCTAAGAGGTGATGTTAATTCGATTCGCATTGGAAATAAAGTCAATATCCAGGATGGATCAGTTCTTCATACATTGTATCAAAAATCAGTTGTTGAAATTGGTAATAATGTATCCATTGGTCATAATGTATGTATTCATGGTGCTAAAATTGAAGACAACGTACTTGTTGGTATTGGAGCTACCATATTAGATCATGCGGTTATTGGATCCAACTCAATTATTGCTGCCAATAGCTTAGTTTTAACAGGCACTATTGTTGAATCGGGTAGTATTTATGGAGGTATTCCTGCAAAAAAAATAAAAGATATAGAACCAGAACAAACTAAGGAAATGGTAAATAAAATAGCAGATAACTATTTAATGTATGCCAGCTGGTACAAAGAGGAGGAGGAAACTAAAGGGTTAAATGATTAACCTTGATTTCATAACCCACAAAAATAGAGGCTGTTTGTGAGAATTTCTCTGGATTCTCGGTGGTAAAAAATTCCACTTTGCCATTTTTCGAACACCGGTTATCCATTTCAGGATGACGGTTCAAATAATCGAATAAACTCTCGGCAACAATTGACCCTTGTGACATAATCTGCACTTCAGGCGATAAATATTGCCTGATTTTATTTTCTAATATAGGATAATGTGTACAACCTAAAATCAAGGTGTCGATAAGTGGATCTGTTTTAAAAAGATTATTGAGATTTTTTTGAATAAAATAATCAGCACCCGAACTATTATACTCATTGTTCTCAACTAATGGAACCCACATAGGACAAGCTTCTTGAGAAACTACAAACTCAGGATAAAGCTTGGCTATTTCCAATGGATACGACTGCGAAAGAACAGTACCAGAAGTGCCAACTACGCCAATATGGCAATTTTTTGAAATTGAACCCAAGGCTTCAACGCTGGGTCGAATCACGCCTAGAACTCGTAAATTTGAATCTATTCGGGAAAGATCGTTTTGTTGAATGCTTCGTAAGGCTTTTGCCGAAGCAGTGTTACAGGCCAATATTACCATCGGACACCCCATGTCGAACAACCGATTAACAGCTTGGAGTGTATACTCATAAACTACTTCGAATGACCGAGTACCATAAGGAGTACGAGCATTATCACCTAAATAAATAAAATCATAGTTAGGTAATCGCTTAATGAAATCATTTAGAACGGTTAATCCACCATATCCTGAATCGAAAACACCAATTGGCCCCATTGCAATTTGTCTAAAAAAAAGGGTACCCAAAAAGCTACCCTTTCTGATATCTCAATAATTTTTTATTGTATTCCCAATTTAACTTTAACCAAAGGAGCACAATCTAAACTTTTTGCAGAATGATATACTACCACCTTTGAACTAACATCAAATATATAAATCAAACCAGCTTCTGCACCAACCGCCTCAATAGCTTTCTCAACTTTCTCGATAATAGGTTGAAGCAATTGTTGCTCTTTTTGTTGAAGATTTTGTTGAGCTAAGTTGTTGAAATTTTTAATTCGCTGATCATAATCCTGAATTTCTTTTTCTTTAGTTGCTTTAATCAACTCAGGTAAAGTATCGCGTTGAGCCATATATTCAGTATACTTTTTATCTAGATCTTCGCTCATTACTTTTAAGTTATTCTGCAATGATCCAGCCTCCTTTTGTAAGGCTTTATCAGCAGCTACCTTTTCTGGCAATTCTAAAATTAAGTTTTGCACATCTATATGTCCAAATTTTAATTCTTGCGCGCTAACTGTAGCGACTAACATTAACAAACCGGCTATTAATAGTTGTTTAATCGATTTCATGGGTAATTTTTTATTTTCTTAAATGGATTGAATACTAATTTATTAAAATATCTGGTTTCTATTGAATTCCTAATTTGGTTTTCACAAATGAAGCAATATCAATACTTTTAGTAGAATGATATACAGGTAATCCTGAATTCAACTCAAATATAAAAAGAAAACCCTGCTCATCGCCCACCTCTTGAATAATGGTTTCAAGTTTTTTAATTAAGGGCGCATTCAACTCTTGTTCTTTAGCTTTTAATTGTTGTTGCGCAAGCAAATAAAAATTCTGAGCCTTTTTATTCATTTCCATCAACTCTTGCTCGCGAGCGGCCTTATCTTCTTTCGATAAAGTTTTAACCACCTTCATATAGTCATCTTGTTTTTGCTTTAACTGCTCTTGTAGCATACCTAAAACACCTTCTTGCTTTTTATATTCAGCTTCAAGTTGCTTGTCTACATCAGCTTTGCCAGGCATTAATGCAAAGATTTCATCTGAATTAATGTGACCAAATTTCATTGGTTGCTGAGCAAATACAGATGAAACTGAAAACATTAAAAGGGTAACAAAAAGTAATGTAATTCTCATATAATTAAATTTGATTTAGAATTATAACTAGGATCATCAGTTTATTGAGTAAAACCTAATTGTTTTAATACTTCGTCGCTAATATCTAACTTTGGATCCGAAAATATTAACCCACTACCGGTAGCTTTATCAAACACTCCTCCCAATCCTTTATCTGCAGCAATAGTTGAGATAGCATTGTAAATTTGATCTTGGATAGGCTTAATCAACGCTTCACGTTTTTTAAACAATTCGCCTTCCGCTCCAAAATATTTCTGCTGTAATTGTTTAGCACTTTTTTCTGTCTCAACAATTTCATTTTCACGTTTTGTTTTCATTTCAGCCGAAAGAAAAATATTCTCAGCTTGATACTTCTTATACATATCGCTAACGCCCTGATAAGCAGCCTCTACTTCTTGTTGCCATTTTTGCGATGACTTATTCAGTTGTTCCTGAGCAGCTTCGTAAGCAGGTATTCGCTTTAGAATGTATTCGGTATCAACAAAAACTACTTTCTGCGCATTTCCTTCAAAAGCAGAAAATGAAATCATCACTAGAAATATCAAAAATGTTCTTTTAACAAACATTTTCTTAATACAATCAAACTCAAAACCGCTTAAGTAATCAACGGAAAGTTGCTTTAAATGATTTATTTTTTTTAACTGTTCCATAACTTATATTTTTTAGTTTCACTCATCTGTTCAAAAATCGAACCAAATTTAAAACTTAAAAATTCTGACCAATAACAAAATGGAATTGTCCACCGTTAGCACTTGGTCTTCCTGGCACCTGATCAAATCCATATCCCCAATCGATACCCATTAAACCAAACATTGGAAGAAAAATTCTTACACCAGCACCTGCCGAACGATACATTTGAAAAGGGTTGTAATCTCTAAATTCGCTCCATGCTTTTCCCGACTCAGCAAATGCAAGGACATAAATGGTTGATGAAGCTGCCAATGTAATAGGATACCTCATCTCCATAGTTAATTTGGTATACATATTACCATTATTTCCATCAGGAGTTAAACTGGAGTTTTCGTATCCACGCAATCCAATGGTTTCACTTCCATAAGTATTATATCCGCTCATTCCATCTCCTCCTAAATAATACTTTTCGAATGGTGATCGTACGCTCTTATTGTAATAACCTAAGAATCCGGTTTGAATTTTACCCATTAGAACAAACTTTTGTTTGTTATCTAAAGCTTTATAAATCTCCCCTTTAAACGACCATTTATGATATTCTATTACTTTATACAACTCTCGCTCTGCAGCATTGCGACCAGTTCCATTTGTTTTTATCGTATTTAGCAATCCAGTATAATCCTTATTTGAGAATAAACTATAAGGTGGAGTAAATTGTACCCCCATTGAAAAATTTGATCCACTTCGTGTATACAATGGATTATCGGTAGAACTACGACTTAATGTGACGTTAAAATTCAGGTTATGCGAATTCCCATCATTAATTAAAAAGTATGTCCAATTCTTTAAACCGTAATTCTGATAACTAACCGCTGTATATATCGAGAAAAAGTCATCTGGCCAACTTAATCGTTTTCCGTAACCGACTGATCCCCCTAAAACTTTCATGTATTGATCCGAAGTGGACTGGGGTTGAGTATAGTAGGGATTATAACTATTGTAACCACCATAAGAGTTGGACATTCCAGAATAAGGGCTATAACCAGTTGTATTAGAGTAATATAACGATACACTCAACGCATTTGGCCTTTTACCTCCTAACCATGGTTCAGTAAACGAAAGACTGTATGATTGATAGTATGATCCACTGCTTTGCGCACGTATTGCAAGTGTTTGTCCATCACCGGTTGGTAATGGTCGCCAAGCTTCACCATTAAAAATATTACGGATAGAGAAATTGGTAAATTTTAATCCTAAACTACCTACGAACATCCCTGCGCCCCAACCTCCTGAGAGTTCGATTTGATCATTTGCTTTTTCTTCAAGCGAATAAACCAAATTTACATTTCCATTTTCCTGATCAGGCTGCACGTCAGGAATGATTTTTTCAGGATCGAAATGTCCTAATTGAGCTAATTCACGAACTGTCCGAATTAATTCAGATTTACTAAAAAGTTCACCTGGCTTAGTCCGTATTTCGCGCCTCACAACATGTTCGTGAGTTTTTGTATTGCCTTTAATAATTACATTATTAATAGACGCTTGCTGTCCTTCATAAATTCGCATCTCCAAATTTATGGTATCGCCAACAATAGAAATTTCAACAGGTGTAATACTCGAAAACAAATAACCCTTATCCATATACCAGTTATGCACCGCATCGTCATCTGAAAACATTCGTTTCTCGAGCAGTTTTTGGTTATAGACATCTCCTTTTTTAATACGTAGGCTTGCTTCTAATAATTCAGATGAATAAACACTATTGCCAACCCAAGAAATATCACCAAAATAGTATTTAATTCCTTCCTCAATTTTTAGTTTAATATTTACAGTATTATTATCGTTACGTGTGATGGAATCGTATACAATTCTAGCATCGCGATATCCTTTTTCATCATATTTATCAATCAACGCAACTAAATCCTCATCGTATTTCTCTCTCACGAATTTTTTAGTTCTAAGGAAATTATAAATACGACCCTTTTCGTTGGTTTTTTTCATTGCCCAACTTAATTTAAAGTCGCTTATAACCGAATTACCCTCAAACTCAAGAGATTTGACTTTAACTTTATCTTTTTTGTCAACCGTAATATCCATTATTACTTGGTTCACTTTTGTAGTATCGTCCTTTTGTAAGATTTTTACTTCCGTATTATAGAATCCTTTCTCAATAAAATAATCTTTTATATATTTCTCAGCTCGAGTAACCAAATAAGGTGTGACTTGACTTCCTTTCATCATTGCTACTTTCTCGGAAACAGTTTCAACTTCACTCTTTTTTAGTCCATGGTATCTGATATCACTCAATCGAGGTCGTTCGACCAACATAATTTCGAGAAATATTTTACGACCTTCGATTTTATTAGCTACAATTTTAACATCCGAAAACAGACCATGATCCCAATATTTTTGGATAGCCTGGGTTACTTCGTCACCAGGAACTGGAATGGTTTGTCCAACACGAAGTCCTGACAAATTAGCTAAAATAGCTGGATCATAGTTTTGAATACCAGTTACTGACAATTCAGCAATTTCGTATTTCTTGGGGGTTCCACTGTATGAAATTGTAGGGATTTCATCTTGTGCTTGAGCGGTAAGCTGAACAAAGAAAAGGGCAATAAGCAATGAAAAAATGAATCTGTTCTGCATTCGGTTTTACTTTTTTAACTGTTCGCTAGTCATTCCAAAACGGCGTTCACGCCCCTGATAATTTAGCAAAGCACGATATAAATCATCCTTGCAAAAGTCAGGCCACAAAACATCGCTGAAATATAACTCTGAATAGGCAATCTGCCATAATAAAAAATTACTGATGCGTGTTTCTCCACTGGTACGGATCATCAATTCCGGATCGGGCATTCCCGCTGTGGACAAATAATTACTGAACATCTGATTATCAATCTGGTCAGGCTCAAGTTTATGATCAAGTGCATCGCGCACAATATTTTTAACAGCTTCAGTAATTTCCCATCGCGAACTGTAACTAAGTGCTAAGGTTAATACTAATCCTGTGTTATGACTTGTTTTCTCGATGCTTTTATTTAAGTTAGATAAAACACTATTGGGCAAGTTGCTGGTACATCCTATAACATTTAATCGAACATTATTTTTCATCAATGTTTTAGTCTCTCCACTTATGGTTTTTACGAGCAAAGCCATAAGCGCATTAACTTCTGTTTTAGGACGATTCCAATTTTCAGTAGAGAAAGCATATAGTGTTAAATAGCCAATACCCAGTTCGGCACAAGCTTCTGTAACTTGACGAACGGCAGTAACTCCATTTTTATGTCCAAATACTCGCGAATTACCTCTTTGACTAGCCCATCGTCCATTTCCATCCATGATAATAGCAACATGGCAAGGAAGTTTAGACTTGTCGACTTGTTCTGCAAGTATTATATTCGTTTTATCTTCTAAATCCGTCATTACACGAAGTCTTTCTCTTTATCAGGTTAAATGTCACTGACACACCGGCAAATGAATACCAATCGTTATTATGTGACGAAACTGGCATATTTAACCTATACGGATCAGCGCCATCAAATGTGAGAACATTTCCGGTAACGTCCAAATCATCGACGAAAGTTTTCCTAAATGTCCATTCAGCACCTAACCGAACCCAATTAGTTAATTTATACTTAATTCCTGCACCGAATGGCAAAGATAATACAAAAACCGGTTTTTCACTTTGATTTAACAAATCTCTATCAAATCGTTTGTAAGTTGTTGATGCAATGCCTAATGTAATGTAAGGAGTAAACTTTGTGTTCGAAATAAATTGATGGTCATACGACATAAAATTATACTCTACCATTAATGCTAAATCAATCATTGTGCGCTGAAACGAATAACTTGTTACATTAGGATAAGTATAATTATTTAACGGATAACTCCCACTAATATCGCCAAGAAGTAATGATGCTCTTAGTGCTACCCGATCGGTAAATACATATCGACCAATTCCCCCAAAAGCAGGATGAATGTTTTTAAACTGTGTTCCTGGATTTAAATCACCCAAATAATAAGAAGTCCCAAGAAACCCACCTAGCTCCATTCGATCTTGCGAAAACGAAGAACCCGTTGCCATACTCATTAAAATAACAAATAAAGCAGCTCTAGAAGCACTAAATAATTTACAAACAATAGCTATTAAGTTTTTCATTTTAGACAAACACCATATTAAAGTGCGTAAAATTAATTATCCATTTTACATTCCAAAGAAATTATTTCAACATTTTACTGAAATAACAATTGATATAAATAAGATCTATGCCAATTCATGAATTGCAGCAGAATGATTATCAAAAATAGTACCCACTAATTATCTAACCATTCTATGCTGAAATAAATCTATTGAGTTTGGGATAGGCAATTCCAATTTACTTAGGTTGCACAACCCATACATATAAACACGAAATTCATTGTTTTATTGCTTTAACGATTAATTCCGCTTATCGAGTCCCCACATTAGTTTGTTGCGCAGAGTTGTGTAGAATGAATGCTGATTGCGAACTATGGTATTAACCGTAAACCCAGCTTTTCTAACTCTAATCTCTATACTTTGATCAAACACTTGACTACGAGAATCAATTGAGGCAAGAAACTTGCCACCTCGGGCTTCGATTTTAAGCAATATCTCCATTTTGTTTGATATTACAAAAGGACGCATTGTAAGATTATGAGGCGCAATAGGCGAAATGACAAAATTCTCGGATAATGGATGTACAATAGGTCCACCAACACTTAACGAATAAGCTGTTGAGCCGGTTGGTGTTGCAATAATCAATCCATCAGCCCAATAGGAATTTAAAAATTCATCATTTAGCCAGGTATGTATGGTCATCATCGATGAACTATCGCGCTTAGTGATTGCAAATTCGTTGAGTCCAAAATTAAGATGTCCAAATTCTTTTCCAGGTGTATCAACTTCGAGTAAATCGAGTTGACGAATTTGATAATTGCCTTCAATAATCTCCTTAATCGCCTCGGGCATTTCTTCTTTCGCAATATCAGCTAAATAACCTAAACGACCTATATTGATGCCTGCAATAGGTATTCCGCTTGATCCAACCAATGTAACAGCCTCTAAAAACGTTCCATCACCCCCAATCGAAAGCAACACATCGCAATCGAGTATCTCATTCGCCTTCGTAAAAGACCCATCTACTATAGGAAATAAATTTGCCGATTTATTAATAAATTCCAGTAATGGCTGATAAACAACGACTTCCCCTTTCAATTGTTTAATCACCGAAAAAAGTTCCATGCAATGTACATGAAATGGAAGATCGAATTGTTTTCCAAAAATGGCTATCTTCATTTATAAAGTATTAATCGTTATATCAATAATAATGATTTGATTATACAAAATTGATATCAATAATAAGATAAAATTAAGGTTATTGCATAAATTTAAACGCAGACCGACAATCTGCTTATATTCTTAATTTTCAACCAAAGTTAAAAGGAAGTTTGGAAAATTCTAGATTTTAAGATCTAAATGAACAAATAGTCCATGATTTCCCATTTTATTAAAGGCATAACTAAAACTCAAAACCTTATCGTAAAAGGTGACAAAATCAATACCCAAACCATAGCTATACAAATAACTATTAGACAAATTATTAGTAATCTGCGCATTGCTTTTATAAACATACCCTTGATCGAAAATTGCTTTAACATAAAGCGCATAGTGAATCTTCGAAAACTTATTTAATGGCATAAATTCTAAATACTTAACTCGTGTTTTTACAAGCGTATACATTAATTTACTCTTGGCATAAACCGACGAAGAACCATCGATGACATAATATTCGTAACCATTTAAGTATTCCTGATATCCTAACCCTGAATGGATAACGTATGGCAAATCTGATGCCGACAAGTATGAGCCATTCCACTCCGTACCAGTATGCCAGCGATCTGCAATGGGTTTGTGCCAATGCAATTTAGCAATCAGCGTGTAATAGTTTAAATCGTTTCCTCCAATGCCGAGCCCTGTTTTTGCAACACTCAACTGTTGCAGACTTCCTTTTAGTGGATATACTTTCGAATCACGAATATCATGTATAATTGAATACCCAACTTCGGCATACTGAAGCGTTTTTCTTTGATTTCCCAAATAATCGGGACTTAAAACAAAAACCGAGTCGTCAATTTGATGATGATTATAGGTTAGTGATATCTGATGCCTGGTGTATAATCCAGAGCGGTAATTTAATTGGAAATTAGTTGAAAAAGAGAACTGAATCATTTTGCCTAATTGCTGGAAATAAATAGGTTGATTGTTCTGGGTTGTAAATGGGATATTGTCATAAAACTTATATTGAACCGATGCTCCCCAACCTGTGCGATTTTTGTATTCGGGAGAGTTAAACGATAGCGAAATTTGAGTGCTATACCCCATTAATAAACGGACCTTGAGTAATTCATTGCGGCCTCTGAAATTATCTTTTCGAAGATAAACGCCATAATTCATTCGTGCCCAATCGTTGTTTTTAAGAAAACTACTCACATTTCTATCAGCTTGTTCAAAAAGGGGAAAAACCCACCAATACCAGCGCTCCTCTACAACAACATTAAACGCAATGTGCACACTATCTTGGTTTGAAAATGTAATAGAAACAAAGTTAAAAAGCGATGTGTTTAGTAGATTGTTTTTACTTCTCTCGATATGATCATAAATATCTGATCCACTAATTAATGTACCTTTTGTAAATGTCATCTCATTTAATACAACCTGATCTTTAGTCGTTTTATTCCCTTTAATATAAATGTCGTTGACTAAAATTGCCGAATCTAACGAATTTACTGATTTTGGAGTTTTCGAGAATAATCGATTATTAAAAGCAAAGCTATTGCTATAACTGGCTAAAGCAGTGAAAAAAAACATGTAAAATAAAAGTGGACTCCATCCCATAATCAATCCTCTACGACACCAAGGTTCAACCAAAATCTAAATGCTCAGGTATCTCATTAACGAATCATAATTTTTTCGTGCTCCATCATCCATACTATCATTGGCCGAAAAAGAATTTCTAATTTTATAACCATATCTTTCAAACGCTTTAACTACTGGAGCTATTTCGGTTCTATTCAATTTAATAGTAACCAGCAATTGATTATTAACTCCACTATCGCCCATGTAAGAGCTTAATATTTGCGCATCGCTATCTTCAACTATCCTTGCAATTTCGGCCAAAGAGTAATCTCGATGGTTGATCTCCAACTCAATTATACCCCCTGGCGTATGAGTGGCTGTTAAATCGGCAAATCGTTGCAAAAGATCCGATTGACAAATCAATCCCAAATATTCATTTTGCTCATTTAAAACTGGAATTACAGTTAGTTTTAATCGAGCAGCAATTTCAATAACCTCGTAAATATGCTGGTAATAAAACACATACGGCTTTGATAATGATAATCTGTGGTCGCCCAATGGTTCATCAGCACGATTAAGATCATAAATATCCAAGTCGTTTATTAAACCCAAGAAAATATTGTTGTTTACAATTGGTAAATGAGAAACACGAAACACCTCCATCCAATTAAGTGCATCGAGCCCTGTATCAGATGTTTTGAGTGATGGAATAATATCGGAGATTAAATCTTTTGCCAACATACGGTTGATTATTGAAATACTTTCTATTTTTGCCAAAACAATATGCAACAATAAATTTAACATTATCAGGATAAACAATCAAATTAAAATTAAGTTTATTTATTGGGTTTTTGACCGAACAATCAAGTGAAATGACAAAACTAAGTGTAAATATCAATAAAATAGCAACGCTGCGCAATTCACGCGGCGGCAACATGCCCAATGTGCTTCAGGCGGCAATCGATGTTCAACTATTTGGTGCCGATGGTGTAACAGTACATCCTCGCCCCGATGAACGCCACATACACTATAGAGATGTGTTTGATATTAAACCAATTATAAAAACAGAGTTTAATATTGAGGGGTATCCATCACCAGAATTTATTACTTTGGTGAAAAAAATAAAACCTCATCAAGTAACTTTGGTTCCAGACCCACCAGAAGCCATTACTTCGAATGCTGGATGGGATACCATAGCCCACATTAGCTTTTTGCAAGATGTAATTGGTGAATTTAAAGATGCTGGTATTCGCACATCTATTTTTGTGGATACAAATTTAGAGATGGTGGCCAACGCATCGAACTCTGGCACAGATAGAATTGAGCTATATACCGAGCCCTATGCCAACAATTATGGGATAGACAAACAAGCAGCAATTGCACCTTTTGTTGCAGCAGCCAATTTAGCAAAATCGTTGGGATTGAGCCTGAATGCAGGACACGATTTAAACTTGCAAAATCTTAAGTTTTTTAACGAGAAGATTCCATTCTTAAAAGAAGTATCTATTGGGCATGCTTTAATTGCTGATGCATTGTATTTTGGATTAGAAAAAACCATATCAATGTATAAGGCGTTGTTGATACAAGAGTAGGAAGAAGAATAAAAGACTATATGCAGATAAGAAGACAGATAGAGTAGATCTTCTCGTTAAAAAATACTTTAAGAGTGCAGCCCAAACTACATTCACATATTATTCAAAACGAATATCCGCCGCTAATCATTTTACACGGATTATATGGCTCGGGTGACAATTGGATAAGCATTGGAAAGCAGCTATCACAAAGTTTTTGCGTTCACCTAATTGATCAGCGTAACCATGGACAATCACCTCATCTCCAGAGTCATACTTATAACGACATGGCGAACGATTTGCTAGATTATTGCCTCGAAAAGCAGCTTTCAAAATTCACACTTATTGGTCACTCCATGGGAGGCAAAACAGCCATGACTTTTGCACTCCAACATCCAGATATGATAACTAATTTGGCTATTATTGATATTGCACCCAAAGCATACACCAACCATAATAATTACGCACGCGAAACCACTAATCACACTTTTATTCTCGAATCATTAAAAAAAATTGATTTCGCTAATGCATCAACCCGAAATGATTTAGATAGACAGCTAAAAGATTGGATTAGTGACAATACCTTGCGACAGTTTTTATTGAAAAGTGTGGGTCACACAAGAGCTGGCTATTACTGGAAACTTAATTTGGATGATTTACTATTAAATATGTCTGCAATTATGGATGGCTTTTCGAATTGGGAAATAGCTGCATGCCAATGTCCAACGCTATTTATTCGTGGGGCTAACTCTCCATATTTTTTGGATAATGATATTTTTACTGCACGCAAATTTTTCCCCAAAGCCAATTTTGTAACCATCCAAAATGCTGGTCATTGGGTTCATGCTCAACAGCCTGATTTGGTTTTAAAAACGCTACTCTACTTTTTCGACGAATCTTGAAAAAGAGAGGAAGATGCCGAGATAAAAAGATTATTAGTTAGAAAGACAGATAGAATAGATATTACCGAGGCTCATGTTTCAGTCTTCCTATCTTCCTCATTAAATAACTCGTTCGAAATTCGCAGGATCAATTAATGGTTCGCCTTTAAACCTTAGAAATAATTGAGCTGTAGCCAAAACATCTTTTTCGCAATAAATGGCAATTCGCTCAACATCGTTCTCTTGGTAATAAACACGAGCTACATCACTTCCGTCGATATCGTCTTTAGGCGATGGAATACCAAAAATGGTAGTCAATAATTTTAGTGAAGTATAATGCTTAAAGTCACCAAACTTCCATAAATCTAGCGTATCAAGCAATTTCACTTCCCAAGGTTTCTTGCCAGCAATATCCAATATGGCAGGAAGCTTTAATCCATTAATGAGCATTCGTCGTGCAATAAATGGAAAGTCGAATTCGCGAATATTGTGTCCGCAAATATTCTTGGATGCATCGAGCTCTTTTTTCCCAACTGGAATGGTAAACCCGTTCAACATTTGAGCAAAATCGGTCAATAACACTTTTTCATCACGACCAGCAAACGATTTTACTCGAAAATGACGTAGGCCATTTCGTATGGTAGCAATTCCAGCACTTATGCAGACAATCTTTCCAAATTCGGCATAAATTCCGGCGCGTTGATAAACGTCTGCTGCGGCCTCACCTTCTTTGCGAAACTGAGTTGACTTTTTGTCCCAAAGCTCCTGCAAAACATTGCTTACCTGCCTAAACTCCTTCTCTTGAGGAACCGTTTCGATATCGATGAATAAAACATCTTCAACTTTAAATTGCTCTAGCATAATAAGATAAAATAAAAAACAAGATAGAAAGAATTACAGACAGTGATATTATGTTCCAATAAAAAATAATTTAACATGTAAATTGCTTAGGCATACAACAACAGTAATAATCTGATTTCAAAAGCGTTAACAACATATTGAATTGAATATTTTAGCTGCAATTTTTTCTATCTTGCCTTAAATTAAGTAAAAACTCCTTATTTTTGAAAAAAATTAGAACCATGATAAAACACGTAGTACTATTCAAATTCAAAGCTTTCGAAAACGAAGAAGATAAATTCGAAAAGTTAATTGAAATTAAAGAAGCCTTAGAAGCCTTGACTGATCACATTCCAGAATTAAAAAGCATGGAAGTTGGCCTAAATGCTAATGATAACGAATCGTTTGATTTAGCTCTTTTATCAACTTTCGAAAGCATGACAGACATGGAGCAATATGCTAAACATCCAGCTCACATGGCAGTATCGGCCATGATAGGCCTGCTAAAAGAAGATAGAGCTTGTGTGGATTACATTTTTTAAATCTCAGTTGTTATAATTATAGTATTATTAGAGTAATAATTTATTGTAGGTTTATTTTGATAGGTACTTAATAAAAACCCTACATTAAATCGTGTAGAAACCAAAAAACAACCATTGAATTGAAGAAACTCATATGATACTATACTTTAAAATTGTAGGTAAATGGATTAGTTATTTTATTTATCACAAAGATGTGGAGTTTGAAAAAATAACAAAACGATTATCATGAAAATTTTAGTTGAGTATAAGCAAAGCGACTCAAATTTTGAGCAAGTAAGGATCGATTCTGCAAAATACTTATCTGACTTTGCAATTCGAATAAAATTTAACGATGGAGAAGAAAGGCTCGTTGACTTTAAACCGTTTTTATCTAATGCAATACATCCATCTATTAAAAAGTATCTGAATGAGAATCAATTCTCGGACTTTAATTTGACTGATGGAAATTTAAATTGGAATGATTACGAATTAATTTTTCCAATATGGGATTTGTACAATGGTAAAATTGGAGCATAAACGAAGAATCCGTTTAATATCATCCAACAATACGAAAAAGGTCTGTTCAACGTTTTGAGACAGACCTTTTTTCACGGATTATAAAACTAAATTTGATCGGAAAACAAACCAATAGCGAAATCTCGCAGATTGTAACGCGAAGCCATTATTTCGCCATAGGCACCAGCAGTGCGAAAGGCAATAACATCGCCCCGCTTGGTAGCAGGAAGTGTAATGGCTTTACCAAAACAATCTGACGATTCGCAAACAGGACCTACCACGTCGTATTTTTGCGTTTCACCACTAGATGTAAGATTTTGAATGGTATGATAAGCCTGATAAAGAGCGGGACGAATTAAATCGTTCATACCAGCATCCACAATCGCAAAATTGGTATTTACACCTTCTTTCACGTAAAGAACTCGTGAAATAAGCGTGCCACATTGCGCTACAACTGCGCGCCCCAACTCAAAGTGAAGCTCCTGCCCCTTTCTTAATTCAAGAAACTGGTTAAACACCTTAAAATAGGATTCAAAATCGGGGATACTATTCCCATCAGGATTTTCGTAATCAACGCCCAATCCACCACCTACATTTATAATTTTTAAATCAATTTGTTTTTTCTCAAACTTCACTTGAAGTTCGTTAACTCGTAAGCACAAATCTTTGAACGAGCTTAAATCGGTAATTTGTGAGCCAATATGAAAATGGATACCAATTAATTTGCAGTTTTTCAACTTCTTAAGCACCTCAAGAACCCGATCCAAATCCCACAGGTTGATACCAAACTTATTTTCTTCGAGGCCAGTGGTAATATAATGGTGCGTATTGGCATTTACATTAGGATTGATGCGAAGTGCAACACGAGCCTTTATCCCCATCTTACCAGCCAATTCGTCAATCACCTCCAATTCGGGAATCGATTCCACATTGAAGCCTAAAATATTGGCTTCTAAAGCCAACTTTATTTCCCAATCGCTCTTGCCAACGCCGGCAAAAACAATTTTTGATGGTTCGAAACGCTGCTCTAATGCCTTTAACACCTCGTTACCACTCACACAGTCGGCACCAAAACCCGCATCACGAATAATATCCAAAATAGTATCGTTCGCATTGGCTTTCATGGCATAATGCACATGATAACCATAGGCATCGGTCTGATTGCGTATAGCCTGCAACGTGTTTTTAAGTAACTCCACATCGTAATAATAAAAGGGAGTTATCTCGGGCATATTTGCCAATATTTTATTGAATTGATTCATGCTTTTAGATTAAAATAATTGACGACTTAAGGCATTAAGCGCCGCTTTTTTATCATCAGCATGCACTAACATCGACACATTAAAATTGCTTCCTCCATAGGAAATCATTCGGATAGGTATATCTTTTAAAGCTTCGAAAATACGATTCGCATTGCCTTTGGTCGAAGCAACTAAATCGCCAACTACACAAATAATTACCTGATCACGATCAACTTCCACTGTTCCAAACTTTTTCAAATCATCGACAATCTGCTCCAAATAAGCATCATTGTCGATGGATACCGACACACCCACTTCGGAAGTTGAAATCATATCGATAGGTGTTTTGTAGCTCTCGAAAATCTCGAACACTTTGCGCAAGAAGCCGTAAGCCAGCAACATTCGACCCGACTTGATTTTTATGGCAGTAATTCCATCTTTTGCTGCAATGGCGGCTATACGTCCTTTAATTTGTTTCGACGAAATTAAAGTGCCAGGCGCTTTAGGCTTCATGGTATTGAGCAAGCGAACAGGAATATTTTCGACTTTAGCAGGTAATACGCAAGTTGGATGCAAAATTTTCGCTCCGAAATAAGCCAATTCGGCTGCTTCTTCAAACGACAGATCAGAGATAGATTTTGTACCCTCAACAATGCGAGGATCGTTATTGTGCATGCCATCAATATCAGTCCAAATCTGAATTTCATCGGCTTTAATTGCAGCGCCAATAAGCGATGCAGAATAATCGCTTCCACCACGCTGAAGGTTATCGATCTCACCAAACGCATTTCGACAAATATAGCCTTGAGTAATAAAAACAGGAATCGCCGAATAAGGCTCTAAGATTTTTGTGAGATTCTCGCGAATATAAGCCACATCAGGCTCTTGATTAACATCGGTGCGCATATAATCCAATGCAGGTAACAAAATCGATTGACGTCCAATTTCCTCTAAATAAAATTGAAACATAGCTGTTGATAACAATTCGCCCTGAGCCAAAATAGCTTTCTCCTCATGCGAGGTAAACAAATCAACAGTAAACGATTTTAAATACGAAAAATGCGATTCGATTAATTCCCGTCCTTTTTGCTTATAAGCATCGGATGTTAATAAATTATCTATTTCGATATAGTATTTTTCTTCTAATTTATTGATTACACCCGAAGCCCCTTTATTATCTTTCTTATACAAACACTTAGCAATTTCAACCAAACTATTTGTTGTTCCTGACATCGCCGACAAAACAACAATTTTACGATGCTTATCGTTAATTAATTCTGCCACTTCTTTCATTCGCGTAGCTGATCCTACAGAGGTTCCACCAAACTTTAAAACTTGCATAGCGTCCAATTAAATCTGTTTATTTTTTGATGATGCAAAACTAAATATTTTTGAATTACCAGAGAAATTTTTAACTATTATTTTAATATTTCGTGCTATTCGTTAATATTTTAACAAATCAAATAGCTTGTTAAACCACAAGTTGGTTTGTTTAAAAATTACATAAGCCCTAAGCCAAGTCAATTAAGAATCCTGTATTATTCATGAAAAAATTAAAATTAATTCATTTCGACAGAAACATTTGAGTAAAAAAAAAGTTTAAAATAAATTTTCACTTAAACAATTAAGGTGTTTATGATGTCATTACAGAAACAATAATTTCTCGATGACAAACAAACAAGGATTACTTATTGTGGCTCACGGAAGCAAATCGGACATTGCTAACAGCGAATTTGACCAGATAGTAGCACACACAGCTTCACAAACATCTGATTATGTTGTTAAAGGCGCACACATGGAAATTTCACATCCATCGATACCTGAAGCCATTCCCCTTTTTGCAGAGGAAGGTGTTAAACAAATAATTGTTGTACCCTACTTTTTATTCAATGGAAAACACATTTTAAAAGATATTCCTCAAATATTAAAAGAAACGCAAGTCAATTTTCCACAAGTAACTATTATTTTAGCCAAGCCATTTGGTTTTGAACCTTCGCTAGCCCACTTAGTAATTAAGCGTGCTATTGAAACACACCAACAACAACAATAAAATTATGGAATCGCATTTACCAATTTACATAAAAAGCAGTTCCCTTAAATGCTTAATAGTTGGAGGTGGAGCAGTGGCGGCACGTAAAACCAACATGCTGATTTCGCATGGGATTTTACCTCATATTATTGCGCCTGAAATTTGCGAACTCATGCAACAACATGTTCACACACATAAACTTACATATATCAAACGTTATTATAGAGATGGCGACTCCATGGGATTTTCGATGGTTATTGCCGCAACCAACAACAAAGTATTAAATGAAGAAATATCTCGGAGTTGCTCTCAGAACTGCCTAATCAACGACACATCGAATCCGTTAAATAGTAATTTCATATTACCAGCAATAGTTAATCATGGATCGATTAAAATTGCAATTAGTACTTTAGGGAAACTGCCTTATTTGGCAAAAAAGCTAGCTCAAAAAATAGAACTAAACCTAAATCCGAATATTGAATCTAAAATATTGGTTGCTGAAGAAAAACGCAAAGAAATTCTCCGGGAATGTGAAGGCGATAAGCGTTTAAAGCAGCTACGAATGATCAATGAATTAACACCATTGATAGATGCAATTACTAAATCGGCATTGCTAACGGAATAATTAACGAATGAAATCAACAACACTTCGAATAGGCACACGAGGCAGCAAACTGGCATTGGTTCAAACTAAGCTGGTTGAAACAGCTATACTCCAGCAATTTCCTCATATAAATATTGAAATCGAAATCATAAAAACGAGTGGTGATCTCATTTTAAACGAACCATTGACAGGCCGCATCGATAAGGGGTTTTTCACCTCTGAAATTGAAACGGCCATGCTCAACAATCAGATTGACATTGCAGTACACAGTTTTAAAGATTTACCAGTTGAGCAACCTGCTGGCTTATCAATAAGTGCCTGTTTACCTCGCGAAAATGCGCACGATTTATTCATCTCAGCCGATGGACGAAAATTAGTCGAAATGCCTGATGGTAGCGTTATTGCAACGTGCAGTTTGCGACGAAAAGCTCAACTTTTGGCCTTTAACCCCAAATTCAAAATAATTGATATTAGAGGGAATGTGGATACTCGGTTAGCGAAACTTGCCAATGGTTATGCTGAAGCTATTATTTTAGCCGCAGCAGGCCTCAATCGCCTATCTATTAATCATCCACACGCCGAAGAACTTCCCTTCGATCTGATGCTTCCGGCACCAGCACAGGGAGTTATTGCCATTGAAACTCGTACAAACGATTCAGAAACAAACCGCATCTTAAAAACCATTAATCACGAGCCTTCGTTTTTGGCGGCTACTGTTGAACGACTTTTTTTACATGAAATGGGTGGTGGTTGTCATCTGCCTGTTGCCTGTTTTTGTGAACTGAGCAATAGCACAGCTATTGTTTGCGCATTCATTAGCTCCCCAAATGGCGATAAAACATTAAGTGAAACCATCACTTGTAAACAAGCGGATTTAAATTATCAGATAAAAAATCTGGCGCAAACCATGCTACAAAATGGTGGAATTGAACTATTAAACCAATGCAATAACCATGAAAGCCATTAAAGGAACGGTATACCTTACAGGCGCTGGACCAGGCGACATTGGGTTGATAACAATAAAAGGACAACATCTGTTGCAATCGGCCGATGTAGTGGTTTACGACTATTTAGCTAATTCCGAATTATTGAAACACTGCCAACCCAGCTGCAAAAAGATTTATGTAGGTAAAAAAGCGGGTAATCATACCCTTCAACAAGAAGATATTAATCAATTACTGGTTGATCATGCAAAACAGAACCTTTCGGTTGTTCGCTTAAAAGGTGGTGATCCATATGTGTTCGGACGAGGTAGCGAAGAGGCACTTTATCTGCGCGAAAACAACATTCCGTTCGAGGTAATTCCGGGCGTAACATCGGGAGTAGCAGCAGCAGCTTATGCGGGTATTCCGCTCACTCATCGCGATTTAACCACATCAGTTACCTTTGTCACAGGGCACGAAAGTGCCGATAAAACCGAGAACACAATAAACTGGAAAGCCCTATCAAATTTAGGGGGGACACTGGTTTTTTACATGGGAGTTGGCAACTTAGAAAACATCTGCCACAAATTAAAACAACATGGAATGCTTCCCGAAACACCAGTTGTGCTAGTTCGTTACGGAACTTGGCCAACTCAACAAACAGTAGTGGGAAATCTCAACACCATTGTCGATGAAGTAGCAAAGCAAAAATTGACTCCTCCAGCATTAATAGTCATTGGTAACGTTGTAGCATTTCATAATGATCTTAATTGGTTTGAGAAACAACCACTTTTTGGCAAACGCATTTTAGTTACACGCAGTCGTGTGCAAGCCTCAGCTCTAAGCGAAAGACTTTCGCAACTTGGTGCACAAGTTGTTGAGCTTGCTGTCATAGAAATAACTCCCACCAAGAATCCGAAACCGCTTATTAAGGCAATTCATCAACTCAACACATTCCAGCACATTCTATTCACATCGGTTAATGGAGTAAATGGATTTTTCGATCAGCTTAAATCGTTAGGTTATGATGCCCGACAATTAGCGTCATGTCAACTCACTACCATTGGTTCCGAAACAGCAAATGCTTTAAATCAATACGGTTTAAAGTCGGATTATACACCACTGAGCTACACTTCGGAAAGCATTGTTAACACATTTAATACTTACAACATATCACTTGAGGCAAGCAAAATCCTCATCCCTACTTCGAACCTTGCCACCGACCATTTAAAGCAAGCACTCGAAGCAAAAGGAGCTATTGTGACTAAAATAGAAGCCTATCACAACCAAATGCCAACTTATCGAACAGACGAATTCGAGGAGATTTTCTTTCAACCATTTGATTTAATAACATTTACCAGCTCATCGACTGTTGATAACCTGACAAAGCTATTATCAAAACACAATTTAGCCCACCACATACCTGAATTTAAAGCAGTCTCAATAGGGCCACAAACCTCGCAGACAGCTCTTGACTATAAATATAACATTGTTGCAGAGGCCAATCCGCACACCATTGAACAATTAAGTGAAACCATTTTACACTATTTAAAAAAACAATAATCCATGAATTCATCAGCCATATTTCCAACCACCCGCTTGCGTCGCCTGCGAGGAACCGAAGCCATTAGAGACTTGGTCCGCGAAACCACTCTCCACCCAAACGATTTTGTTTATCCACTTTTTGTTGTTCCCGGAAAAAACATTAAGCAAGAGATTAAATCGATGCCCGGACAATATCGATTTTCGGTTGATAAATTGGTTGAAGCGTGTAAAAGCATTGCCGATGCAGGTATTAAAGCGGTTATGCTGTTTGGAATTCCCGATACCAAAGATGAAATTGGCAGCGAATCGCTTCACGATCATGGCATTGTACAAATAGCCTTAAGAGCGTTAGCTAAAGAAGTGCCTCAACTGCTAACCATTGCCGATGTTTGCATGTGCGAGTACACCAGTCACGGCCATTGCGGCATTATCGAAAACAACGATGTGCACAACGACAAAACCCTTGCCTTACTAGCTCGTCAGGCACTATCGTACGCTAATGCCGGCGCGGGAATAATTGCTCCTTCGGATATGATGGATGGCCGTGTGAAAGCATTGCGCACTGCTTTAGACAGTCAAGGATTTGAGCAACTGCCCATTATGGCTTATTCAGCTAAATTTGCATCGGGCTACTATGGCCCATTTCGTGAGGCAGCCGACAGCGCTCCGCAGTTTGGCGACCGCCGTTCATACCAAATGGATCCAGCCAATGGCAAAGAAGCCATGCGCGAAATTGAACTCGACATTGCCGAAGGTGCCGACATTGTAATGGTTAAGCCAGCATTAGCCTATTTAGATGTGATTAAAGAAGCCTCTCAGCAGTTCCAAACACCCATTGCTGCCTATAACGTAAGTGGTGAGTATGCTATGATAAAAGCCGCATGGGCAAATGGTTGGATTGATGGTGAACGCGTGATGATGGAAACGCTCCTATCGATAAAACGTGCCGGCGCAAAAATAATATTAACCTATTTTGCAAAGGATGCAGCAAAGTTGTTGAAATAATCACTACGAAAGCACATACATTTATCAGATTCTAAAATTTGAAATAATTCCCAATATTCATCATTGAAATTTATTTTTTTCTCTTTTAATAAACGATCTTAAATCGGTTGGTCTTTTACCTGTTAATCGCTCGTAAAAGTCAGATATTCGAGGTTCATTCTGAAATCGAGGTAAGAAATGAAGTAAAATCATAACTATAATCAGACCATTTAGCATCCCTTGTTTTTTCTTAAGCCTATAGAATCCAAAAGGATTTATATTCCGATAACGAATTGGATTCTCAACTACTTCATTAATCATATTTACCACGGTATAAAAATTTTCATTTTCATACCCCGTTAACTCAAATGCGCTATTTTTATAACTATCAAGTCGATCAAGTAAAATTGCAGCAACTTCGCCAATATTCTCAATATCAATCCAATTGAACTTTGCGCTTCCCGCTGGCAAAATTAACTCTCGCTTAGTTTTAATGTCGCTAAGCAAAGTGGTAGTCAAGTTTTGCATAAAATAACTTGGTCTAAGAAATATATAATTCAAACCAACTTTTTTAATTAAAGCCTCAATTTTATTGTGCGGAATCACTTTGCTTTTCTCAACTCCTTGAACTGATAAGAAAACTACTTCGTTGATATTTAAATCCTTAAACTTTTGAATAAGTGGTTTAAAGTAAGTATCGATGTCGGATAAATGAGGTGGGCGCAATAAAAAAACGCAATCAATCGAACTTAGAGATGTGTTGTAGCTCTGGGGATCCTCAAAATCAAAATAGAGATATTCCAATGCAGGAATGTCTTGAAATAGGGTTTTTGCTCGCTCAATATTTCTAACACCTGCAATAATTCGATTGGAAGTATTCATTTTTGCTAAAAACCGAATCACCTCAACGCCAATGTTCCCGGTTGCTCCAGTTACTAAAATATTTTTCATGCGATTTTAGAATTATTATTTAAAACTCTTACGGAAAGTGCTTGAAAATTATTTCACATATACCTCAAGCAATTTCGCATCGCCAATTGGCGATAGAAAAATATTTTTTAGTTCGGCTGGAATAAGCACGGTTTCGCCTTTGCAAATTGCAACTTTATCTTTTTGTCCATAATCGATTATTACATCGCCCTCCAAACACATGTATATTACAAACGAATCTAAATCGATGTAATCTTTTTCGATGGGTTTGGTTAATTCAATAAAATTAGTTGTAAAATAAGGACATGCAACCGTTTCAACCAATTCATTTTCAATCGATTGATATTCTACACTAGCTGAATCTGCATCAGAAAAATTAATAGCATCTAGTGCTAAATCGGTATGAAGTTCACGAGGTTCACCTTTATCATCAAGTCGATTAAAATCAAAAATACGATACGTTACATCCGATGTTTGTTGAATTTCGGCTATTAGCATCCCTGCCCCAATGGCGTGAACTCTTCCGGCAGGCATAAAAAATACATCCCCTGGAGTAACTTCATGATAGCTCAATATTTCCGACAAAGTCCCATTATTCAAATGCATTAAGTAAATTTCTTGATCAATAACCTTGTTAAATCCTGAAATCAACTTCGATCCTTTATCTGCTTGCATTACATACCACATCTCGGTTTTCCCATAGGAGTTGTGTCTTTGTTTTGCCAATTCATCATTCGGATGAACCTGAATTGATAAGTCGTCATTCGCATCAATAAATTTTATCAATAGAGGGAACTCATTGCCAAAGCGCTCATAAACCTTATCTCCAACTAAATCGCCCATGTAAATTTCAATGAGCTCATCTAATGCATTTTCTTTTAAAAAACCATCACTCACAACCGAAACATCGGAGCTTACTCCTGAGATTTCCCAACTTTCACCTATGTTTGGTAGGTCGATTGCTACTTTATTGTATTGTGAGCTTAACTTTTGTCCTCCCCAAATCTTACTCTTTAAAATGGGCTCGAATTTTAATGGATATAACATGACTATTATTTTTTGTAAAAGTAAGCATCTATATTAAATGAATACTGAAATATTGTCATAAATATTAGACATTAAAATGAATCAATTAAGATACAATACAGCATTTAGTTTTTTATATCGATTCACATGTCTATTTTTGTATCAAAATAAAAACATGGAGATTAAAGACGCCCGGTTTGTTATTAGCAATACCGATGTAAGTAAATGCCCGAACCATTCTATGCCCGAATATGCATTTATTGGACGCTCGAACGTGGGCAAATCATCGTTGATAAATTTGCTAATGAATCGCACCAATTTAGCGAAAACCTCATCAACGCCGGGAAAGACACAGTTAATCAATCACTTCATTGTTAACAATTCATGGCATTTGGTAGATTTACCCGGTTATGGATATGCCAAAGTTGCAAAGAGCAAACAGGCTACTTTCGCACACATCATCACCGACTATTTAACTAAGCGCGAGCAACTTACTAATTTGTTTGTTTTAGTCGATTGTCGCCACGAGCCTCAAAAAGCGGACTTAGAGTTTTTCGAATATTTAGAAAGATCTGAAATCCCATTTTCAATAATTTTCACGAAAGTTGATAAGCTCACGCCCACAAAACTAGAGGCCAATTTGGCATTTTATTCTGCCGAATTGCTTAAGCAATGGGAAGAGCTACCACCCATTTTCGCATGTTCAGCACTAAAAAGAACCGGTAGAGAAGAAGTACTCGATTACATCGATAGCATTAATAAGAAGCTATAAAAACCAACATTAAAGCACGATTTTTCAACTCAAAAACAGTTTTACAGCCTGTTTTTTGTATCTTTGCCCCGCAATTATTTCAATAGTAAACTGATAAACAAAGCATTACATGCCACCAAAAGCTCCCATAAAAATTTTTTCCGGATCTAGTACGCATTATCTTTCGGAAAAAATCAGTCTTTGTTCTGGTCGTGATTTGGGTAAAATAAACCTCGTAAAGTTCAGCGATGGTGAATTTGCTACCGCCTATGAGGAAACGGTTCGTGGAACCCATGTATTTTTAATTCAATCAACGTTTCCTCCAGCCGATAATTTAATGGAATTATTGATGCTGATTGACGCCGCGAAGAGAGCTTCAGCATACAAAATTGTAGCTGTGTTGCCATACTTTGGATATGCACGTCAAGATCGAAAAGATCAACCTCGTGTATCAATTGGCGCTAAATTAGTGGCTGATATGCTTACTACCGCTGGCGTAGACCGTATTATTACAATGGATCTTCATGCTGATCAAATTCAGGGATTCTTTGATATTCCGGTTGATCATCTTTATGCCTCATCAATTTTTGTCCCATACATTCGAAGCATGAATCTGGACGATTTAGTAGTTGCTTCACCCGACGTTGGGGGAACAAAGCGCGCCAATAACTATGCTAAATTTTTAGGTGCTCCAATGGTAATTTGTCATAAACAACGTAGCAAAGCCAATGTGGTTGATGAAATGCGAATTATTGGAGACGTTCAAGGCAGAAATGTAATTGTTATCGATGATATGGTTGATACGGCAGGAACACTTTGTAAGGCAGCTGATATGATGATGAACGAAGGTGCAAAAAGTGTTCGTGCATTTACCACGCATGCTGTTCTTTCGGGGAATGCGTATGAGAATATTGAAAATTCCTTGCTTACAGAGTTATACACAACAGACACCATACCTTTAAAACAAAGTACATCCAAAATTAAAGTTTTGAGTGTGGCTCAGGTTTTCTCCGATACGATTGAAAAGGTTTATAATTATCAGTCAATAAGCAATCAATATATCAATTAAATTTGTATTTTTGCACCCGCTTTTGAAAGCAACCCGTGTCATGGGGGATTAGGTCATCCATTTGAACGGACTTAATTTTGAGTAGCACAAACTAAAAAAAATTAAAATGCAAACCATTGAATTAAATGGCACCATTAGAGAGGCCATTGGCAAAGCTGCCAGCAGAGA
>JBBQUP010000010.1:0-51653 GCA_038212305.1 Bacteroidales bacterium | reverse complement strand
CATTTTTCGCAATGCAATTGCATTACTAAAAGATTGCTTTCGCAACTTGGGCATTTTAAAGGCAGTCGTCGATCCATAAATGTAATTTTAAATAAAAATAATAAACAATTAAATAATATCAAAGTACTTTTAAATATTATTTAACATCAAATGCATTTTATTTAAATATCGACAATAAAATGTCTTACGATCGCTTATGAATTAAAGGGATCACAGAACGATTAGGTATAGAAAGTGGTATTAGTTCAATGGTAACTAAACTTGCATCTAATTCATAGGCATTCACATCGCTCAAGCCAATGCGACGGATGAAAAAATAGCCAGTTAAACAAAGCTTATCCCAAAATGGCAAATCAACATGACGAACAATTCGACGGTCGATTTGAACAAAACGAAAATCGGATTTGATATTGTATTTTTTTAATGATGGGTGCGTACTTATAGCGTCGAATTGACCCGTAGTTGCTAAGTGTTCTAATACTTGCTTGAAATACTCATTTATGCGAGGTTGAACTTTAAACCCTAAATAAAAATCGATACGTATTATTTTCCCAGGTTCCAAAACAGTAACCTTATAGTCTAATGTATAAGGATTATCAAGAATATCAACATGCAAAAACCAATATCTATCGGCTCGTTTAGGTTGTCTGTTCAAAATTGAATGAATCAACTTTGATTCTATATCAGTTTTATTATCCGCATGAGTCGTGTAAACCAAATTCTCGGCATACTTAGGTATCGTTTGATCGAGACTTAAATCGTTTAAAATGGGTAAATATTGTTCGATTTTATCATATGTTATAAATCTGTTTCGAACTTGTCGACCTCGAAACATAATAATCATAATTGCCGATAAAAAGGATGCAATTATTACGGTAAACCATCCTCCATGAAAAAATTTAACTGCATTTGCGATAAAAAACGATCCTTCAACCAATAAGAAAACTGATGCAAATACAATAATATAAAATATTTTTACGCGCCGCATTGATAAATATTGGAGCATCAAAATGGTTGTCATTAACATGGTAATAGTGATTGACAAACCATATGCAGCTTCCATTTTAGCAGAACTCTTAAACAAGAAAATCACCAGTATACACGATATAAAAAGCCATCGATTAACCATTGGAATGTACATTTGCCCTTTCACTTTTGAAGGGTATTTCATTTTTAACTTTGGCCAAAAATTAAGTGAAATAGCTTCGCTGATAAGGGTAAAAGAACCACTAATTAAGGCCTGACTGGCAATAACCGCAGCAAACGTAGCAATTCCAATTCCAAAAGTTAAAAACCAAACTGGCATTAAAGAGTAAAATGGATTACTCCCCGACAAAGCTTCAGCAGAATGAGTTAACACCCAAGCTCCCTGACCTAAGTAATTGAGCAAGAGCATGGTTTTCACGAAAATCCAACTGACTCGAATATTTTTAATACCACAATGCCCCAAATCAGTATACAATGCCTCGGCGCCTGTAGTACATAAAAAAACAGCCCCTAAAAGTAGCAATGCCGATGGGTGTGTTAAAATGAGGTGAACCGCATAATATGGATTAAATGCTTGAAGTATAATAGGGGCATTTACAATCGATGATAGTCCTAGAATTCCTAGCATTGAAAACCACACAAACATAATTGGGCCAAATGCTTTGCCAATAAATGAGGTTCCAAATTGTTGCAGAAAAAAAAGGAACAAGATAATCCCCATTGAAATATACATAGTCGGTATACGAGGATTTAGAATCGCCAAGCCTTCGACAGCCGAAACGACGGTAATAGAAGGCGTTATGACTCCATCGGCCAATAAAGTACTGCCTCCAATAATAGCAAAAATATAAAGCCATCGTTTTTTTCGGCGTAACAACGCAAACAACGAAAATATACCACCCTCACCCCGGTTGTCGGCACGAAGCGTAATAATAACGTACTTAATGGTAGTTTGTATGGTCAATGTCCAGATTATACACGATAATGTCCCGAGTACAAAATGGGTATCAATAGTTGATGTAGAGGCAAGGATAGATTTAACAACATAGAGTGGCGATGTACCAATATCGCCAAAAATAATACCTAAAGATACTAGCACTCCTCCGTAACTTAGGTTGCGCAAATGTCCAGAACCAGTTTGCCCCATAATTGAATTTTGAAGGTGCAAATGTATATGTTTTTGAGACACAAAAATCGAGAACTGGAAAATATAATTTTCAAAATACCTTGTATGCCATTACTCATATTTACAATACAATAGCATCACTCAACAAATAAAACTTATATAAATACTAGGTTTATTAAGCGGGTATTATCAAAACCAATTCCGTTTGCGAAATAGAATAACGCCAAAAACTGATAATCCCAACGAACCAATAAGAATGGCAGGCATGGCAAAATTAGAATTTTCTAGCATATTAGGAACATTCATTCCAAAAATACTAGCGATTAAAGTAGGTATCATTAAGATGATAGAAATTAAAGTTAATTGCTTCATTACTACATTCAGGTTATTTGAAATAACTGATGCAAAAGCATCCATCATGCCGCTTTGAATATCAGAATAGATTTGAGCCATCTCCAACGCCTGTTTGTTTTCAATAAGAGCATCTTCAAGTAAATCTTCGTTTATTTCGGATGTTATTTTTTTAGAATTTCGAAGTTTAGCCAACACAATTTCGTTGGCTTTTATGGAGGTGATAAAAAATACCAAGCACTTCTCCATTTTAAGCAATCGATTTAACTCACTATTTTTAATCGACTTTTCAAGATCTTGCTCAATTAAGGCTGTCATTTGGTTAATTTGCTTCAAATACTTAAGATAGGTATTACCTGATCGAAGAAATAACCTAAGGATAAAATTAATGCTGTCGGATATTTGCATGTACTGCTCCCTAAAAGGCGATGGTTGCCCCATTGGCAATACTTCATTATCTTGAATGCAAAGCGTTAATGTAAAGTTGGCGGTAATAAATACGCCCAATGGAATGGTATGAAAAGGAACACCCGTATTACTCACCTCAATAGGAATGCGCATAATTACTAGCGTCCAAATATCTTCGAACTCGATACGAGGACGTTCATCAGCATCTAAAATGTCATTGATTGCATCGGCGGGTAATTGAAATTCACCTGATAGACGTTGAATTTCATCGCTGGTTGGACTAGTAACATTTATCCAGCATCCACTTTCTACATTTGGAATCTCAACATAACCTCCAAATGATTTAAAGATTTTAATCATTTTTGTGCCTTCCTACCTTATTAATCTGTAGGATGACAGTTATAGCCCTACAGATTGGTTAATACTCCACTCTTACTATGATACGGGCCTTCGTCCATTTTTCTAATAGTTTTATTTCGGCTGCAAAAATAGTTTTTATATCTTACTAATGACGATTAATATTACTAAAAAATTTCAGGATGAGATGTAATGGCATAAAAAAAGCGGGATAAACCCGCTTTCAATTATTTTTTCGAATGTTTTGCAATTAAATCGATGAAGTCATCGAAAAGAAATTCAGTATCAGTGGGTCCTGAACTGGCTTCGGGGTGAAACTGAGTAGAGAAGAATGGTTTGGTTTTGTGCTTAACACCTTCGTTGGTTTTATCGTTGATATTCACATATAGTGGTTCCCAATCCTTACCAAGAGAATCGGAATCTAACGCAAATCCATGATTTTGACTTGTGATGTAGCAGGTTGTACCACCAACGCGAATAACAGGGTGATTATGTGCACGATGGCCATATTTCAATTTGTAGGTTTTAGCGCCGGCTGCGATTCCCATTAATTGGTTTCCTAAACAAATTCCAAAAATAGGTTTGCCTATAGTCATGGCTTTTTGAATATTAGCGATGGTTGCCTGACACATCATTGGATCACCTGGGCCATTTGAAAGCATAACGCCATCGTAATCGTCCTGTGTAAAATCGTAATCCCATGGAACTCGGGTAACTGTAGTATCGCGCTTTAACAAGCAACGTAAAATATTATATTTGGCACCGGTATCCACTAATACCACTTTGTATTTTCCGTTTCCGTAAACGTGCTTTTCTTTCACACTCACTAAGGCAACCTGGTTGTCGTTATCGGGATTATAAAAATCAACCGACTCACCTTCAACCTCAATTTTGCCGAGCATAGTGCCTTTTTCGCGCAAAATCTTAGTTAATTCGCGCGTATCGATATCAAAAATACCAGGAATTTCGTTTTGAATTAACCACTCACGTAAGCTATTTTTAGCATTCCAATGGCTATACTCGAATGAATAATCGGAAATAATCAACCCTGAAATATGAATGTGATCAGACTCAAAAAACTTAGGAACACCATGCTCCAAAGTATCAACAGGCACGCCATAGTTTCCAATTAAAGGATAAGTGGAAACTAAAATCTGACCTTTATATGATGGATCGGTTAAACTTTCGGGATAACCAGTCATGGCGGTGTTAAATACCACTTCACCAGCCACAGACTTATGATATCCAAACGATTTACCTTCAAAAACGGTTCCGTCTTCCAAAATCAGCTTAATGTTCTTTAATTCAGGCATCATATCGAGATGTTTCTATTGTTTTCTGACAGAAAAAATGCATTTATCGAGTGAGGATAAATGCATTGAACTCTTAAAATTCTTTGCGGTGCAAAGGTAATAAATTATTTGATTGCCTAAAAAGGCAAAATCACTTAATGCATAAATATTTAATGATTTGTATTTTTATGCATTTCCAATAATACAGAAACTAACTTCGCTGATTAACAGACGTATAGCTCCCTCTCTCTCCAACATTTTTATAAGCTGGGCGAATGATTCGTTTACTTGTAAAAGTCACCTCTTCAATTCGATGAGCAGCCCAGCCAGCTATACGAGCAATGGCAAAAATTGGGGTATAAATTTCCTCTGGGATTTGCAAGCATTGGTAAACAAAGCCAGAGTAAAAGTCAACATTTGCACTAACGATTTTAGGCGAACCGCCTTTGTATTTATAGAAAATATCTGGTGTAAGTCGCTCGATACTTTCATACAAATTAAATTCGTATAACCGGTTTTTTTCGATGGCTAACTCGCGTGCTTTTACTTTTAAGAGAATGGCTCGTGGATCGGATTTAGTATAGATAGCATGACCTATTCCATAAATTTTTCCTGTTTTATCATACACTTCGCTTTTTAACATTTTAAGCAAATACTCTGAAACTTCTGCTTCATCGGCCCAGTTTTTAACATTGCTCTTAATGTTATCCATCATTTCACAAACCTTAATGTTTGCTCCTCCATGAAAATCGCCTTTTAGCGAACCTATAGCAGCAGCAATTGCCGAATAAGTATCGGTTTGAGCTGAACTAACCACACGAGTTGTAAATGATGAATTGTTTCCTCCTCCATGCTCGGCATGCAAAACAAGAGAAAGATCAAGCAAGTCGGCTTCGAGTTTTGTATAATTATTACCTTTCATGAGATACAAAAAGTTCTCAGCACAACTCAGGTGAGCTTGAGGATGCCGAATAACCAATGATCGGTTTTGAAATGAATGAACCATACCATAATATGAATAAGCGACAAGTACTGGGAATTTAGCAATCAAATTAATGGATTGACGCAATAAATTTTCGGTGGAATAATTCTCCGCTTCATCGTCATCAGAATACAAAGCTAGCACCGACCTAGCTAACATATTCATGATATTTTTACCTCTGAGTGACAAAATCATATTTTTCGAAAAGAACTCTGGCAATTCACGCTCATCAGCCAACATTTTCGAGAATTCAGCCAATTCATCTTTATTTGGTAATTTTCCCGATAGCAGAAGAAACGCTGTTTCTTCAAAACCGTGGCGGCCGTCTTTTTGAAAACCGTGCGTCAAATCGCTAATCTCTATACCACGATAATACAGTTCACCCTCTTTAGGAATTATTTGATCGCCTTTTTTTTCGTAACCAACCACATCGCCAATCTTGGTTAATCCAACTAATACACCTGAGAAATCAGCATTTCTAAGCCCCCGTTTTACATTGTAACTTTCAAAAAGCGATTTGTCGATTTGACAGGATTGAACTGCTGCCTTTGCCAAGTTGTCGAGTAATTCCATTTCTATAATTCTTTAAATTGTAAACATTTACTGTTGCACACATAGCCCACTTAAGGGAGTGCTTAAAGCTGCCCGATGACTGTAAAATTCTAAATCAGCGGGGATTTTATTTTTTTAATAACTCCTCTATCGCACGTTCGACTTGCTGAAAAGAGAACTTTTCAACCACTCGATCCTTCTTATCTTTAATTTCCTTATTACACAAATTGCCAATGCTACCCTCGTGAGTATGATTCAAATGATGACTTGGCTTAAATGCTCCAGCCTCAATTTGGGCTCCTACTTGTTTGTATGCATCCCTAAAAGGAACACCTTGTAAAACCAAATTGTTTACCTCTTCAACACTAAACAAAAAATCATATTTGGCATCATCAAGTAGTCCGTCTTTAACCTTTACCCCTTTTAATGCCAGAGTTGTTAATTGCAAACAAGCTATTAATTCATCAAACGCAGGTAAAAAGAACTCTTTAATAACCTGCATGTCTCTAAAATAACCCGTTGGTAAATTGGTGGTTATCATTGCCACATCGGCCGGTAAAGCCTGTATTTTATTACATTTAGCTCGTATCAATTCAAATACATCGGGGTTTTTCTTGTGTGGCATAATGCTCGAACCGGTTGTAAACTCATCGGGCAGTTTTAAAAACCCAAAATTCTGACTGGTAAACATACACCCGTCCATTGCCAATTTGCTGAGTGTATAGGCCACTGAAGCCAAGCCAGCAGCCACATTGCGTTCGGTTTTACCACGCCCCATTTGAGCGTACACTACATTATAATTTAAATCTTTAAACCCAAGTAATTCGGTTGTTAAAGTTCTATTTAAAGGAAATGATGATCCATAACCAGCAGCAGCACCCAAAGGATTCTGATTTGTTATGTTCCAAGCTGCTAAAAGCATCTCCAAATCATCCGTCAAACTCTCGGCAAACGCACCAAACCACAAGCCAAACGACGAAGGCATAGCTATTTGCAAATGAGTATAGCCCGGAATCAAAACGTTTTTATGTTTTTCGCTTTGAGCTTGCAAAACATCAAACAATTCAACAACCGACTCAACAACTTCTTTAAGTTTATGACGAATAAATAATTTAATATCGAGTAAAACCTGATCGTTACGAGAGCGGCCGCTGTGAACCTTCTTTCCCATATCGCCCAGTTTGCGAGTCAAAATCATCTCGACTTGCGAATGAATGTCTTCAACACCTTCTTCAATTAAAATCTTATTTTGAATAGCCTCCTGATAAATAGCTAACAATTCCGATTTCAAACTCTCCAATTCATGAACCTCAAGCAAGCCAATGGTTTGAAGCATTGTACTATGAGCCAATGTTCCCAAAACATCAAACGGAGCTAAAAACAAATCCATCTCCCGGTCTTTGCCAACGGTAAACAACTCAATACTTTTATCAACAGGAGTGCCCTTATCCCACAATTTCATTCGCAATCAATTTTTAGTCGCTTCAATTCATGCAATTAAAATATCATTAATATGATACCTTATTGATTAAATCGAAACAAATATAGCTTTAAAAATTTCAAATTCAAATTGAAATTTATTTTTTATGACTTTTGTCACACTTTTTTAAAAGCAGTAATAATCAAATAACTAGACCGTTAAGAAGCTTAGTGTAAGTATTAATCCCCAATTCAATCTCACTAAATGAGATATATTCATTAGCAGTATGTGATCGAGCAGAATCACCCGGGCCAATTTTAATAGTGGTAAAATTCATTATTGCCTGATCGGAAGTAGTTGGTGAACCATAAGGCGTTAGCCCAATTTCAAGACCACGAAGTACAATGGGATGATCAATTTCGATCCGAGAACTATTCAATCGGAACGATCGAGGCTCAATTTTACAATTTATCATCTGGCTTATGGCTTCAAAAATCTCGTGATTCGAATAATATTCATTGATTCGAATATCAACTACAAAATGACAGTTATCGGGTACTACATTATGCTGACTACCAGATTCTATTTGAGTTACAGTCATTTTAACAGGTCCAAGCCTATCCGAAATTTTATCGAACGAATAAGTTTTAAACCAGTTAATAATTGGTAGCGCTTCGTAAATGGCATTTACACCTTCGTTACGCGCTGCATGCCCCGTTTTACCAGCAACATGGCAGTCCAAAACCAATAATCCTCGTTCGGCAATGGCCATATTCATTTGAGTTGGTTCACCTACAATTGCCAAATCAATAGTTCCCAACTCCTCGAACAAGGAGCCAATGCCATTCATTCCACTGATTTCTTCTTCGGCAGTAATGGCTAAAACTAAATTATATGACTGAGATGTTTGTTTTAAAAATAAGAACGCTTGAATCAATGATACCACAGATGCACCGGCATCATTGCTACCCAAACCTGTAAGTTGATCATTTAAAACAGTTGCAACCAAAGGATCGCTATTCCAGCCCGAACCTGGTTTTACAGTATCGATATGACTATTTAAGAGAATGGTAGGTTTTGAATTATCCTTTTCGCAAGCCCAAACCCAAATATTATTCCCCTTACGGTTAACATCCAAACCCTTATTTTTCAACCATTTTTGTAAAAAATCAGCCACCTGTAATTCATTTCGACTAAATGATTCAATTGATATCATTTGCTTCAATAACTCAATGGCTTCGGAGGTTTGATTTGAATATCCCATAGTTTTAGTCCATTTTAAGAAAAGTACCCTCGAGCTTTCCTTGAGAAAGACCTTTGGTATTAGTGACCACCACATTTTTTACTCCAGCCTTAATGGCAGCAAAACCATTATCTAACTTAGGAATCATACCCTCGTTAATAACGCCACGTTTTTGGAGAGATTTGAATGATGCGTAAGTTAACTCCGATAAAACACTTTGCTCATCGTTCTGATCGAGCATAACACCCGGTTTTTCGAAACAATAAATCAAGTTTACATCAAAAAACGATGACAATGCCCGCGCCAACTCCGACGCAACCGTATCGGCATTGGTGTTCAACAACAATCCTTTTCCGTTATGGGTGATGGGTGAAACCACCGGAACTACATTTTGTTTGATCAACATAGCCGCTTCATTGGCCTGAACACTAACTATATCGCCCACAAAACCATAGTTGATTTGTGCATTCTCGCGTTTTTTGGCCAGAATTAAATTTAAATCAGCACCTGTTAATCCTATTGCATTGCAATTCAACGCTTGTAAAGATGCCACAATGGTTTTATTCACCAAACCGGCATAAACCATGGTAACCACTTTAAGTGTTTCAGCGTCAGTCACTCGTCGACCCTCAACCATAACCGTTTCGATACCTAACTTGGCAGCAATTTGCGTAGCTGTGCGCCCACCTCCATGCACCAACAATTTATATCCGGGTAAGGCAACAAAGTCAGTCAGCAATTGATTCAACGACTCAGGTTCTTCGACCACTTTACCGCCGACTTTTATGATTGATAGGAGCTCCATGTATATTATTATAGATAAGAAGATGAATAAATTTTAGATGAAAACTTAAAACAATGAAATCTCAAAACCAAATGAGGATAAAATATTCTTGAAGAAAAAAAGTGAAATTAGTACAACTATGTTACCTAATTATCAACCCAATATTAATCCTTAAATATTTTCGAGCATTCGTTTAATGACTGTTTGCACCGAATAAACGCGGTTAGCAGCCTCTTGAATAACAATGCTGTTGGCACTTTCAATAACACCATCGGTTACAATCATATTACGTCGAACAGGTAAGCAATGCATAAATTTGGCATTATTGGTTAAAGCCATTTTTGCTTCATTCACTGTCCACGACATATCTTTGCTTAAAATTTGACCATACAATTCGTAGGATGCCCAGTTTTTAGCATAAATAAAATCAGCCCCTTCAAACGCTTTATTTTGATCGTACTCAACCTTAACGCCATTCGAGAATTCAGGAGCTAACTCATATCCTTTGGGATGAGTCACTACAAATTCCACATCAGCCTCTTTCATCCATTCGACAAACGAATTGGGCACAGCCTGTGGCAAAGCACGAGGATGAGGCGCCCAAGTTAAAACCACTTTAGGACGAGCCTTGGTTTTATGCTCTTCGATGGTTACTAAATCGGCAAACGACTGGCATGGATGCCTTGTTGAGGACTCTAAACTAATAACTGGTACGCCAGAAAACTCGATGAATTGATTCAAAATTTTCTCAGAATAGTCATCTTCTCGGTTTTCGAAACGAGCAAACGAACGCACGCCAATAATATCGGAATACTGGCCAATTACTGGTACCGCTTCGCGAATGTGTTCAGGCTTATCGCCATCCATCACTACGCCCAATTCGGTTTCAAGCTGCCATCCATCTTTATTTATATCCAACACAATAACATTCATCCCCAAGTTAGTAGCCGCCTTTTGAGTGCTAATTCGAGTTCGTAAACTTGAGTTGAAAAAAATTAGCGTTATGGTTTTATTTTTACCAAGATGCTGATGTTCATAGGGATTTTTTTTAATCGCCAATGCATCTGCAATAGCCTGTTTTAAATCGCCAATATCATTAACCGTTAAAAATCGTCTCATGTTACTATTTTATTATGATGGTCGTACCTGACCATTTCCTATTACTTGCCATTTATAGCTGGTTATTTCGCGCAGAGCCATTGGTCCGCGCGCATGTAGTTTTTGCGTACTGATACCAATTTCGGCGCCTAAACCAAACTGAGCACCATCGGTAAAAGCGGTTGAGGCATTCACATAAACAGCCGCTGCATCTACTTCGTTTAAAAAGCGTTCAATCACGTTTGCATCCGAGGCAATTATTGCTTCGCTATGTTTTGAGCTATACTTATAAATATGTTCCAATGCTTCATCCAGCGAAGAAACGGTTTTAATGGCCATCTTCATCGACAAAAATTCGGTGCCAAATGATTCAGTATTGGCTTTGTGTAAAATAGATGACGGATAAGACTTTACCAACACTTGAAATGCAGATGCATCAGCAAATATCTCCACCTCTTTTTCGGCTAACAAACTCAACAATTGCGGTAAGTTATTTAATCGCGATTCATGAACAATCAGACAATCCAAAGCATTGCAAACACTCACTCGACGGGTTTTAGCATTCAATACAATTTGCTGACCCATTTGTAAATCGGCCGATGCATCAAAATAAGTATGCACTATTCCAGCACCTGTTTCGATAACTGGAATTTTCGAATTCATCCGCACCGAATCAATAAGTCCTTGCGAACCTCGTGGAATAAGGATATCCACATAACCGGTGGCATTCATTAATTCCTCTGCGGCATATCTATCGGGAGGTAACAGTTGTATGATCTCGGGATTTAAACCCTCATCGACCAACACTTTACGAATTAGATTGGCAATTGCTTTGTTCGAAAACTCAGCATCGCTGCTACCTTTTAATACACAGGCATTACCCGATCGTAAACAAAGTGCAAACACATCGAATGTTACATTGGGTCGAGCTTCGTAAATAACACCAATTACTCCCATTGGAACGCGAATTTTACGAAGTTCCAATCCATTGGGCAGCACACGCTGTTCCATTATTTCACCCACGGGACAAGGCAGAGATGCCACATTTTTCATCTCCGAGGCAATGTCAGCAATTCGCTTTGTCGATAATAACAGTCGATCGTATTTGGGGTTGGAAGTCTCCATGCGATCCAAATCCTTTTTATTCTCCAACAAAATATAGTCGGTTTGATTAATAGCCGTTTGAGCCACCTTATTTAATACCCGACTAATGGTTTCAGGTGAAATGGTCACCAAGTGCCGAGCAGCTCCTTTGACTAATGTAAACTGATTGATGCATTTCATGAGCAATGGTTATTTCTTCTATTTTTATAATCGTTTAAAAATATTCCAAACTATTATTTAACTCTCTTTACAAACCTTTAATCACCTAAAAATAAATCGTTTAATTTCTTTCTCAACAATTCTTTACTTATTAATTGAGTTTCGTATTGACTAATTAAAGTTGGTGATGTACTCCTATTCAAAGATATCTCAACAATATTTTCATCCTTTGTCTTACACAAAATAATCACTATTTCCAACTTGAATACGATATTCTTCTTCAATAAATAAAAAGTCTTTTCCAAATTCAAGTATAAATTGTTTCAAATTTTCCAAAATGACTTTCTGAAAACTATGTTCGTTAAACCCACTCTTAAGCCCAAGAAATTCAAGCGAATAATAATCTTTAATGTAGTTTTTAACTTGTGGATACAAATCTCTCACTACTGGTGAGAGATTTTCATGAGTCAGCATCGATCTTTCATATAACCCACTATCTAATTGACGTTGCAACTCACTTTTTGAATACCCTTCTCGTAAGGTCAATTTCAAATAATATTCTCTTTCCTCAGCACTTTTAGTTTGTGAAATTATGATCATATTATTTGTCCAACAAATATCTCTCGCCATCTGCGATAGTTTTTCGTCAGATGAATAAGTCTCAAAAAATTGCTTCATCCGCCACAGATTTTGAGCAGAAACACCTTTCGAATTAGGTTCTGTTTCACAAATAAAATCCGACAATTTCGCTACAACACTATTTACCACCCAACGATTTTACATTTATTGGAAATATACTTGTCAATTTGCCAATATAAATTTATAAGTTCACGATTTACAGTTTTAATAACATTAACCATCTAATCCTTAATTAGATGCAGGATTTCAAGAAAACCTACGTTACCAATGTGTTCAATTTCGCCCATAAATATAATCTACTTTTTAGGATAGAGATAAAGATAATCGTAATGAATTAAAGGTTTACTCTTTTTTTCGTTCTGGCTTTTTAGGGCTTTTTCATAGTCATATTGAGATTTTCCTATTGCAACAAGATTTCCTTGCTCATCAAACACCCTCAATAAATCATCTTTTTTAAACTCATTTTTAAACTTGACTACTCCAGGCAGTAAAAGACTGGTTGCTTTATGATTAAACAAAGCATTACAGGCACCTTCGTTAATCACAATTTCAGCTTTGGCAAATCCTTCGGAATAAGCAATCCATTTTTTTATCGCTCCAGGTTTAACACCAGGGGTTATGTGAGTATGAATCACATCTTTAGGATTATCGACTAATTGTGTTAAAATATGATTGGTTGCTCCATTGGCTATGTGAACCGATATACCTGAAGCAGCTGTTTTTTGAGCAATTCGGCATTTCGTAAGCATTCCTCCTCGACCAAAATCAGACTTGGTTGTTGAAATATACTCCGACAAATCACTGGTATCGCTATCGATTGATCGAATGACTTGGGTTCCTTCCTCTTTAGGATCGCCATTAAAAATTCCGTCCACATTAGTAAGCAAAATGAGTGCATCGCAATTGAGCATCGAAGCTATTAAACCTGACAATTCATCATTGTCGGTGAACATGAGAGCTGTGACAGAAACGGCATCATTCTCGTTAATAATGGGGATAATGTTATTATCTAACAGCGATGACAAACAGTTTTTCATGTTCAAATAATGTACTCGAGTTCTGAAATCCTCTTTTGTAACTAAAACCTGAGCTATATTAATTTGATGCTTATCGAACAACTGCGAATAGGTATTAACCAGTTTCACCTGTCCAACCGCCGATAATATTTGGCGTTGCGATACGGTATCAAAACGCTTGGGCACTTTTACAATACTTCGACCGGAGGCTACAGCACCTGACGACACCAATACAATTCGTTTTCCTTGTTTATGAAGCAAGGCAACCTGATCAACTAAATGAGCTATCCGCTCCTGATGTAGCATCCCATTGGTATCAGTTAAAACGTTGGATCCAATTTTTATGGTTAGGGTTTTAAACACGCTTGCTATATTATTATTTACCGTTTTCGATTTTATTGTATGACGTAAGCAATCCTTTAATTAAGGCAGAGCTAAAGCCTTGATGCTCCATTTCATTTAATCCAGAAATAGTTATACCTCGAGGAGTGGTTACTTTATCAATTTCAGCTTCAGGATGATTTCCGTTTTGAATTATCAAATCAGCTGCACCCTTAACTGTTTGAGCAGCAATTTGCAACGCTAACTCCGACCCAAAACCAATTTCAACACCACCTTGCGTAGCGGCTCGAATAAAACGTAATGCATAAGCTATTCCACAGGCTGCTAAAACAGTTGCCGAAGCCATTAGTTCCTCTGGAATAATTAATGCCTTACCAACCTGATTAAATAAATCGAGAACAACAGCTTCTTGATCTTTAGTTGCCTGAAAACTAGAGATACAAGTCATTGATTCACCTATTGCCACAGCGGTATTAGGCATAGCGCGGAAAATTGGATTGACTAAACTGCCAAAAGCTGCAATTTGCGTTGAGCTAATCCCAGTAGCTAAAGAAACCAACAAAGTTCCAGGCTTAAGAACAGGAGTGATTTCACGAACAATTTGCTCGATCTGATAAGGTTTTATAGCCAGCATAACAATATCTGAAGCCGCTGCTGCAGCCACATTATCATTTGAAACAATAATACCTTCAGAGGATAAATGTGAAATGAGTTCGATCCGACGGCGAGTAACTGTTATTTGTCCTCCGTCGACATATTTCTTGTTAACCAAACCTAAAGCAATGGCTGTTCCTAGATTGCCACCACCAATAATTGCCACTTTAATAGTTTGCATATGAACGCTTGTTATTAATTAAAGGACTTGAACCCTTAAATAACATAGCGTTAGCTCAGTTTTTAAGAGTTGACACTCCTATTATTTTCAACTTTTATGTGTCCCCAATTTTCGCCCGACTTAATGCGATAAAGTTGCATTTCGCTTATGCCAAATTGTTTGGCAAGCATTTTTAATCGGGTTTTTCGATTAGGATCAAATATTTTCATTTTTAAACGCATCACTTGAGTTGCGTTTAGTTTATGACCTTGAACCGTTAATCGTTTCTTTTGGTCTTCTCGAGCTTGAATGACAAAAGGATTATTTTTTTGATGATGATATACTTCCTCCTTATTTGCCCATCTAAGATTCTTAATATAATTATTCGTTTTATTGAAATCAAGATGAATAACAAACTCCTTATCTTCTTTACTTTTAGCAAGGAAAAGCTCGGCCACTATTTTATGTACATAAAAAGTTTTCGACTTTCCAAACGGTCGAACCGGCAAGGTAGGATAACCTCTTAAAACTCCTCCCTTTATCAACTTTCCTTTGTCAATGCTATCGATAAAGCAAACCAATCGTCCGTATGAAGAAACTGCGTAACGTTTCCGCAATGCGCCGTTTTCAAACGGCTGTTCTTTCCAAGTTTCATTCCAATAAGAGTCAATCATAAATACACAAAACAGTTAGGAACTATTAGCAACATCAAGCAAATGAGCTACAAAGCCCTCTGCTTGTTTCATTTTTAATGTTAATGGGGGAAGTAAACGTATCACACGAGTGCCTGATACACCGGTAAAAATACACTTTTCCATTAAAAGTTGCTTCCTAATATCTTGAATATTTTTTTCAAACTCTAAACCTATCATCAGTCCCATACCTCGTAAATCGCTTATTCCCGGTATGTTAGCCAATGATTTTAACCAATAGTTACCTATCTCACGAGCGTTATCAATAAGCTTTTCAGCTTCAATTACTTCTAAAACTGCCAACGAAGCTGCACAAGCAAGGTAATTGCCTCCAAATGTGGTTCCTAACATACCATACTTGGGCTTAAACATAGATGAAATTAGAACTCCTCCTACAGGAAATCCGTTGCCCATACCTTTAGCCACGGTAACAATATCGGGCACTACATCGGTATGCTGATATGCAAAGAATTTACCCGAACGGCCATAGCCCGATTGAATTTCATCGAGAATAAGTAATGTTCCATAACGGCGACAAACTAATTCAAGCTGTTTCAGAAAATCAGGATCTGGCACGATAATACCTCCAATACCTTGAATGCCTTCGATGATAACGGCAGCTATATCGCCATTCTTCAATGTTTCTTCAACTCGGGTTAAATCGTTTAATGGCAAAAAAATCACCTCATGCCCACTATTAACAGGTGCTATAATTGATGGATTATCGGTAATTGCAACCGCTGCCGATGTACGACCGTGAAATCCCTTTTCGAAAGCCACTATTTTTTTTCGTCCGGTATGAAAGGAGGCCAGCTTTAGCGCATTTTCATTCGCTTCGGCACCTGAGTTACATAAAAATAAATCGTAATCAACTAATCCCGATACCTTTCCCAACTTATCGGCCAGCTCTTCTTGCATGGGGTTTTGCACCGAATTAGAATAAAACCCAATTTGTTGCAACTGATCGCTTAACCGCTTAATGTAATGCGGATGACTATGCCCAATTGAAATCACGGCATGACCACCATATAAATCTAAATATTCTTTATCCTGATTATCATAAACATAACAATCCTTTGCCCTAACGGGGGTAATACTAAAAAGAGGATAAACATCGAATAATTTCATCTGTTCTAAAATTTAGATTTTTTTAAAGAAAGCCACGGCTGCGCAACAACCGTGGCCTCTAAAAAATTAACAAGTCTTCAAACTAGATTGAACACCTAACTTAAACCATAAAGTCAGCCAATAACTTAAAAAGCTACCGGCTTAAGTCGAAGACCTGTTAATTCACTCAAACCAAACATTAAATTCATATTCTGCACAGCCTGTCCCGATGCTCCTTTTACCAGATTATCGATTAAACTGACAATATGCAGTTTTGTTCCGTATTTTTTTACAAAAATGACTGCTTTATTTGTATTTACAACCATTTTAAGATCGGGATTTTTATCAACCACGACAATAAATGGATGAGAATGATAATAATTTTTATACAATTCGCGAGCCTCAGCTGTGCTTAATTCGCTTTTGAAATAGAGCGATGCCATTATTCCACGAGGAAAATCGCCACGAATAGGGATGAAATTCACTGGTTCATTAAACTCTGGCTGCAACCATTTAATTGTTTGACCAATTTCGTTTAAATGCTGATGCTCAAATGCTTTATAAACCGACACATTGTTATTTCGCCAACTAAAATGCGTAGATGCGGTTGGTGACTGACCGGCACCAGTGGATCCGGTAATAGCTTGAACATGAACTTCGGTTAATTGATGTTTATCTAAAACTGGCAAAATAGCCAGCTGAATAGCAGTGGCAAAACAACCAGGGTTCGCAATTTTATTAGCCTTGATAATTCGATCGCGATGTATTTCAGGTAATCCGTACACAAAATCATGCGATTGACTTTTCATTCGATAATCGGTACTTAAATCAATGATTTTAAGTGATTCAGGAATTGCATTCGACTCCATAAACTCAACCGATTTACCATGCCCCATGCAAAGAAACAAAACATCAACCGTTGATAAATCTGGTTCAGAAATAAATACCAAATCACATTCACCAACTAAATCGCAGTGAACATCTGAAATTGAATTGCCTGAATTGCTGGAGCTTTGCACAAAACCAATTTGCACATTAGGGTGATTCAATAAAATTCGAATCAACTCCCCTGCGGTATAACCTGCTCCTCCAATTATTCCTGCTTTAATCATTTTGTATTATAATATATCGAGTTTCCCCTTATTAACGTGATTGTATATTTTTAACTGATTGGCTAAAATAGTAGTAAATCCTCTAACATCATCGCCGCTCCATGCTTTGTTCACTTCGCCATAATCGCCAAAACCCGATTTCATTAAATCGTGTTTCGATTCAATACCACATACCTCAAATCGATAAGGTTTAAGCGTTATAAACACTTTACCCGTTACGTTTTGCTGGGTATTTTCGAGGAATTTTTCAATGTCGCGTAAAACAGGCTCAAGGTACTGCGCTTCGTGCAATAACATACCATACCAATTAGCCAATTGTTCCTTCCAATACATTTGCCATTTGGTAAGTGTGTGTTTTTCAAGCGCATGGTGTGCTTTAATAATCAACAATGGTGCAGCTGCTTCAAAACCTACCCGCCCTTTAATGCCAATAATGGTATCGCCCACATGCATATCGCGACCAATAGCATATTTAGCTCCTTTTTCCTCAATTGCCTGAATCGCTTCAATTGGATTGGCATATTTTACTCCATTCACACTTGCAATTTCACCCGCAACAAATTCTATTTCTAACGACTCTTCATCGTTCGTTTGCAATTGACTTGGATAGGCGGATTCAGGAAGAGGTAAATGCGATGTTAGCGTTTCTTTACCGCCAATGCTGGTCCCCCATAAACCTTTGTTAATGGAGTATTCCATTTTTTTCCAGTCGCGCTCAACACCTAGGTTTTTAAGGTAATCGATCTCCGCTTCACGCGATAACGTTAAATCCCTGATGGGCGTAATTATTTGAATATCTGGAGCTAAAATTTGAAATGTTAAATCAAACCGAACCTGATCGTTTCCCGCGCCGGTACTGCCATGAGCAATGTATTTAGCTCCAATTTCGCGGGCATAATTTACGATAGACAAAGCCTGAAAAATGCGCTCCGAACTTACTGATAAAGGATAAGTATTGTTTTTAAGAATATTTCCAAAAATCATATATCGAATACAATTTCGATAATAAACATCGGTTACATCCAATGCAATATGGCTAACGACTCCTAATTGTCGCGCATTTTTTTCTATCAACTCTAAATCAGCAGTATTAAATCCTCCGGTATTAGCAATGGCAGAATGAACATCTAGGCCTTTTTCGTTTGTTAAATATTTTACACAAAACGACGTATCTAAACCGCCACTATAAGCTAAAACTACTTTTTCTCTCATCGTTACTAATTAATTATGCAAAAAGCATTTTAATAAATTATTCATCCAAATATAGCCGACAAAACACGTCGGGCTCCAGTTGATGCTCCATCACTTTTTTTATTCTTAAACAAAACAAATTGTTTAAACTTTAACCAACGGCCATATACCGAAAGATTTTTTTGTTCCTCAACCTGTTTTTTCTTCTTTTCCCATTCAGGGTTGTAAATCATTCCGGTACACAAGCAATGCTTTCGGTTAGTTCGCAGCAAAATATCATAATTAACACAGCTCTGACATCCTTTCCAAAAAGATTCATCATCGGTTAATTCCGAAAATGTTACGGGTCGATATCCCAGTTCCGAATTAATTTTCATCACCGCTAAGCCGGTTGTTAGTCCAAATATTTTAGCTTGAGGGTATTTCTTTTTCGACAATTCAAATGCTTTCCGCTTAATTTCTTTAGCCAGTCCATTGCCCCTATACTTTTCAACCACAATGAGTCCCGAATTAGCCACATATTTTTCATGACCCCATGTTTCGATGTAACAGAAACCAGCAAATTCATCCCCATCTAAAGCAATAATTGCTTTTCCTTCGTTTATTTTTTGCTCAACATACTCAGGTGAACGCCTGGCAATACCAGTGCCACGTACTTTAGCAGCATCGGCAATGGTTTGCAAAATCACCTCCACATATTGCAAATGCTTTACATCTGCAATGCACACTTTTATTGATGTGTTCATTAATTTTGCTATGATTCGATTTAAATTACTTTGTTGCCAATTCCATTTATAAACAATCCTAAAGCATTTACCACATCGCTTTTAGTTATTCCCTCGCGAGAAATAAGCAATATGGTATCATCCCCAGCAATAGTTCCCAATATTTCATATAATCCATGACTATCAATAACTGATGCAATACCGTTAGCAAAACCTGGTTTAGTTTTTATAACTGCAATATTGCTCGAAAACTCAATCGATTCGACTCCACCCAAAGGAAACTCTTCAATTACTGAATCTTCTGTTGTTTTTCCTAAAACTTCGCGCAACGAATAAACGTAACCCGTTTCAGGATCAGGCATTTTTGCCACTTTCAAAAATTTTAAATCCCGCGATAACGTTGCTTGCGTTGTAACATATCCAGCCTGATTTAAAAGAACTAAAAGATCTTCCTGACTTCCCACTTTCTGAGAAGAAATAATCTGCTTGATAGCAATTAAACGTTGTGATTTAATCTTCATTTTTTAAAAAGATGAATATATATACAATTGGAATGCAAAAATATTCATTTTTTTAGAAACACAAAAATTTTTTTCGCAAAAAAATTGTACTTTTGTGCCTGCAATTAATCCAAAAAAAGGTGTTCGAAACGGCAGAACCCACTAAAAATGCGAGATATAAACAGAGCAACCATATATTAATAGCAGAATTGTAATGAAGAAGAACATTAAAAAAGCCATTGTTTTAGGTTCCGGCGCCTTAAAAATTGGCGAAGCTGGTGAGTTTGATTATTCGGGATCGCAGGCACTCAAAGCCCTGAAAGAAGAAGGCGTTTACACCATATTGATCAACCCGAATATTGCAACTATTCAAACATCGGAGAACATTGCCGATAAAATTTATTTTCTTCCGGTAACTCCCTACTTTGTAGAACAGGTTATAAAAAAAGAAAAACCCGAAGGTATTCTGCTTGCTTTTGGAGGTCAAACTGCTCTAAACTGCGGTGTTCAACTTTTTCAGGCCGGACTATTAGAAAAATACAATCTTGAAGTTTTAGGAACTCCCGTACAATCGATTATTAATACCGAAGACAGGGAAATATTTGCCAATATATTAGGCGAAATTGATGTGAAAACGCCGAAGAGTATTGCTGTAACATCGGTTGAAGATGCTATAAAAGCTGCCAATAAAATTGGTTATCCACTCATTATTCGTGCTGCTTATACTTTAGGTGGTATGGGTAGTGGATTTTGTGCCAACGACGAGGAGCTAGTTTCACGCGCTAACAATGCTTTTTCGTATTCGAACCAAATTTTGGTTGAAGAATCGTTAAAAGGATGGAAAGAGGTAGAATACGAAGTAGTTCGCGACTGTTACAACAACTGCATCACCGTTTGTAACATGGAGAATTTTGATCCACTGGGAATTCACACCGGTGAGAGCATAGTGGTTGCACCTTCTCAAACGCTTTCGAACTCCGAATATCATAAACTTCGCGAATTAGCAATTAAAATCATTCGTCACATCGGTGTTGTGGGAGAGTGTAACGTACAATATGCTTTGGATCCCTATTCCGAAGATTATCGCGTTATTGAAGTTAACGCTCGGTTATCGCGTTCATCTGCTTTAGCATCAAAAGCAACTGGTTATCCTTTGGCATTTGTTGCAGCCAAATTAGGTTTAGGTTATGGACTTTTTGAGCTGAAAAACTCAGTAACTAAAGTGACATCGACCTTTTTCGAACCTGCACTGGACTATATAGTATGTAAAATTCCTCGTTGGGATTTAAATAAATTTACAGGCGTATCGCGTCAGATTGGCTCAAGCATGAAGAGTGTGGGCGAAATCATGTCGATTGGTCGCACCTTTGAAGAAGCCATTCAGAAAGGATTACGAATGGTTGGCCAAGGAAGCCATGGTTTTGTTGCCAATCATCCTATTAAAGATAAAGATATTCGTGAAGAGTTGGCTGAACCTACTGATCAACGAATTTTTGCTATTTCAGATGCTTTACAAGAAGGCTTATCGGTTGATGAAATTCATAATCTGACTAAAATTGATAAATGGTTTTTAGAAAAACTTAAAAATATTACCGATTTAAAATCGGAAATTGTTAAATATAACACGCTAGAAACATTCCCCGATACGTTGTTGCTCACTGCCAAGAAAATGGGTTACTCCGATTTTCAGTTAGCTAGACTGTTGTTTAAAAACAGCGACGAATCGTTGGAGACTAGCCTACTTCAAGTTCGCGCCTATCGCGAAAGTAAAGGCATTAAACCGGTGGTTAAGCAAATTGATACGCTAGCCGGCGAGTTTCCTGCTAAAATCAACTACCTCTATTTAACCTACAATGGTTCATTCCATGATGTTGAATTCGAGCACGATAAAAAATCAGTTATTGTTTTAGGCTCGGGTGCATACCGTATTGGATCGAGTGTGGAGTTCGACTGGTGTAGTGTAAATGCACTAAACACTATAAACGACGCTGGATTGAGATCGATCATGATCAACTACAATCCCGAAACGGTTAGTACCGATTATGATGTGTGTAGCCGTCTTTACTTCGATGAATTAACACTCGAACGTGTTTTAGATATTATAGGCTTAGAAGATCCTAAAGGAGTAATTGTTTCGGTAGGAGGACAAATTCCAAATACATTGGCCATGAAGCTTCACCGCCGAAATGTACCAATTTTAGGAACTTCGCCTTTAGATATTGATAGAGCTGAAGATCGTCAGAAATTCTCTTCATTACTCGATAGAATTGGCGTTGATCAGCCACGTTGGAACGAATTAACTTCGATAGAAGACATTTTCAAATTTGTTGATGTTGTTGGTTTTCCTGTTTTGGTTCGTCCATCCTACGTTCTTTCTGGTGCAGCCATGAATGTGGTCTCGAACCGCGACGAGCTAGAGCATTTCTTAACTCTCGCGGCTCATGTTTCAAAAGAGCATCCTGTGGTTGTTTCCGAGTTTATTGAGCAGGCTAAAGAGATAGAGATAGATGCAGTGGCTCAAAATGGCGAAGTAATGGCCTATGCCATTTCGGAACACATTGAGTTTGCTGGTGTACACTCAGGCGATGCAACCATTGTGCTTCCTCCTCAAAAACTGTACATCGAAACCATCCGACGGGTAAAACGCATATCTCGCGAAATTGCTAAAGCGCTAAATATTTCCGGACCTTTTAACATGCAATTTTTAGCTAAAGACAATGACATTAAAGTTATTGAGTGCAACTTGCGTGCGTCTCGAAGCTTTCCTTTTGTATCAAAAGTTTTAAAAGTTAACTTCATTGATATTGCAACACGTGTTATGCTAGGCTTACCAGTTGAAAAACTAAGTAAGAGTCAATTCGAACTGGATTATGTTGGTATTAAAGCACCACAGTTTTCATTTGCACGTTTACAAAAAGCCGATCCAGTGTTAGGTGTCGACATGGCATCGACCGGCGAAGTAGGTTGTATTGGCGATAATTTTTACGATGCTGTGCTACAATCGATGCTAGCTGTTGGTTATCGAATTCCTAAGAAAAATATACTTATATCATCTGGTCCTGCTCGATCGAAAATAGAATTATTAGCAAGTGCTCGTTTGCTAAAAGAAAAAGGATTTAGCTTATTTGCTACGACGGGAACCCATAAATTCTTCGAAGAAAATGGAGTAGAAACCACCCTATTGCACTGGCCTGATGAAGACTTGAAGCCCAATACACTTGACTACATTAAGGAGAAAAAGATTGATTTAGTAATTAACATACCAAAAAATCTCACAAAAGCCGAGTTAAGCAATGGTTATATAATTCGCAGAAGTGCTATTGACTACAATATCCCATTGATATCAAATGCTCGATTAGCAAGTGCATTTATTTTTGCCTTCTGCAAAATGGATATCTCAGATATATCGATTAAAAGCTGGGATGAGTACAAATAATTAACTATTTTATTATAATTAACGGCCATCTCATTTCATTCAAATAGATGGCCGTTACTCGTTATTGGAATCACCCATTTCAATAATTTTTTTACACCTTCAAAAATTTGATTAACTTTAGTTTCATGAGGCATTTGTGGTTAATCATATCTCTATTAGTGATGTTTGAGAGTACATTGTATTCTCAAAGCAAAGAAACCATCCAAACAAAAAAAATTCTCTATTTATCATCATACGATATCAATTTTACTTGGACACGAACTGTAACCGAAGGACTTTTTAATTTTTTTTTCGAGAAAAAAAATATTGCCATATATTCCGAATTCATGGATGCTAAGCGATTTCAGGCGGATTCACTTTCCTCTAACTTCTTAATGTATCTTAAAAATAAATATCAATCCGATAAAGTTGATATAATTATTTGCGCTGATAATGCAGCCTTAAATTTAGTGCTTGCTAATCCAAACTTCCCATTGTTTAAAAATATTCAGATTACCTTTTGCGGCATTACTAATCCAATGGATTATCCTTTAGAAAAACTAAACTTATACGGTGTTGAGGAAACTGATATGTTTAAATTATCGTTTCCTATAATCAAAAAAATCGATCCAAATTTCAGACACATTTATGCTTTTTTAGAATCATCCGAAACTGGTCGAGTTTATAAAAAACTTTCATCCGAAATAATTTCAAATAATCCAGGATACAAAATTACATACATTGATACCATTGATTTAGCAACTATTAAATCAGTAATTGAAGCAATCCCCGAAGGTTGCCTAATTTATTATTTTGGCATTAACGTCGACAAATATGGTAATGCGATTGATAATTTTAGAATAGCACAAGAAATTGTTAATTATGCAAAAGCACCTGCATTTTCTTCTTATACCGTAGATGTGGTCGGTTTTACTGGAGGTGTTTTTAATTTAGGACAAGAACATGGTCGAATAATTGGGGAATTGGCATATTCGCTTTTAAATGGTCAAAAAATTAGTCCCCGGGTCATTGTTCCTGAGGCAATTTTGACTATTGATTATCAATTGATAAAAAAATACAACTTAGATGTTAAGAACATTCCAGCCAATGCCATCATAAACAATAAACCAGAATCATTAGTAGAAAAGTACAAAACTTACATTCTTACTTATTCTGCTTTTGTAATTATATTACTCTTAGTTATAGGACTTTTATATCGATACAACATCATTTACAAACACTCGAAAAACAGCATGAAACAAGCTAGGGATAAAGCTTTGGAAGCTGATAGAGTTAAAGGGGCATTTTTAGCAAATGTATCTCATGAATTACGCACACCATTAAACGCAATTTCAGGTTTTTCAGAACTCGCATTGGCTGAAACTGAACCGGAAGAGATAAAGAAATTTGTTCGAATTATTTTCGATAATTCCGAAACATTATCGCAACAAGTCAACGATTTATTGGATGTTTCGATGTTAGATGCACATCAAATAAAAATTGTGCCCAAAAAAATTAACATCGAGAAACTCTATCGAAATTTATATGAACAAACTCGCTCCCTCTTATTATTTAGAAATAAAACTATAATTAAAATAAAACTGGTATTATCGAAAGAATATATCACATTTTTTACTGATGAGTTAAGATTAAAGCAAATCATGCTCAATTTCATTAACAATTCGGTTAAATTTACCGATAAAGGTTCTATTACACTAGGTCTATGTCATATTGCAGAGATGCCAATGCTTTTAAATGATTTTCCCGAATTTGAATCTGCATTGGTTTTTTATGTATCAGATACTGGTTTAGGGATAGGAAAAGATAAGCTACATTTGGTTTTTGACCGATTCCGACGAGTTGAAACCAAATACATGAATCAACATGGTGGCGTTGGATTAGGTTTAAATATTGCTCAAACATTGGCCGAAATGATGGGTGGCAAAACTTTTGTAACAAGTGAACCTAAACGGGGATCAACTTTTGGAGTAATTTTACCCCTAATTTACACAGCACTGAATGATTAATTTGATGAACTCAAGTAATCGTTCTTTGGGAACAAACCATCATGAAAAACATTAAATACCATCCACTTACATATTTAATGCATTACGAATAAACCCTGCCAATAATTTAATTAGCAGGGTTTCGAATGTATTGTTATCCCGAGATTAATTGTGACTCAACATCGGTTTGTCTCTAAATCCTTTTGATCCAAAAACAAGATTTAATCCTGTCATTATATTAAAATCTTTCATGCGTGTAGGAACTGGATATTTATTGCCACTATCAATAATATTCGAATAGTGCAAAGGAATATGATCAGCGGCAATGTAAACCTGAACCGGTCCCATGTACCAAGCTATAGCCATTCCTAAATAGGTGCCTCCTTTAATGCGTGTGTTGACACTGGTATTAAGAGTTATAAACTTGTATGGATTGTAATTTGCCGATAAGTTGAACTCCTGACGAAGATTGGTCTTTTGGAAAACGGTCCGAGAAAGAAATCCAGCCGACAATGCATGATTAACCTTATAATTTGCACCTAAATAAACCATTGGCATTAATCCGTTGCTAAACTTGTCGGTTGAAACATTATGCTCCAACTGATCTTTTAACTCATCAGCAATATCATTAAAAGCCTGATCAAGACTATCTTTATTTTCAGCCGTTACATTGGGTCCTGTATAAGTATAGGCTCCACTTGTGTGAATCGTGTTTACATCTTCTTTCCAACGAATAAATCCTAGGTTATTAATTGCAGCCGAAAAAGATATTCGACTATTGAATTGATATACAGCTCCTAAATCTAAAGCTAAACCAGGATTCTTTAGCGACGACATATAATTTTTAACATCTGAGCCATCAAGTTCTTTAACATCAACAGAGTCGGGAAATTGATTGGGTTGACTATAAACAGTTATGGGTAGTGAGGTATAAATATCACTTGAGACAGCCATATCGTATTGTTGAAGTCCCACATTCATGCTTAGTTTCGAAATGTCAGACATGGCAACTACTTGTCCAAATAATGGCTTAATATGTACACCAACTGTTAAATCACTAGTTAATTCGCGACTATATCCAAACGATATTTCCATATACGACATAGCTTTAATTCGCATGGTGGAGAAATCATACAGCTCTCCATCAGCCAGACCAATATCTCCAATTTTAAACAAATCAGAAGGTAGTCCCGACTGAATTACCATCTTCTCGGTTGCTGAAAAAGTAAAATAATCGCGTTTCGAACGAAATCCTAAACCAAATAAGCTCACATCGCTGTAAACATTCATATTTAATGATTGGCCAATTGCGTTATACAGTTTTGTATAATCGAAACGCGAGCTGGTAGGAGTTACCCACTCGTTATCTCCCACTTTTTGAATTAAATCATTAAATGCTACATCGCTTTGATATCTGAAATTAACAGATGGGAGCGAGACAAAAGCATTGGCTCTAGGAGTCATGGCCGGATTCGCTAAATTACTCTGAGGAATAGTCTCGAGGTAATAAAGCGACATAGGTGCTTGCGCAAAACCAGAAGCATAAATGCCTGTTATTGAAATAATTAAAAGTAGTATTCTATAAATATATCGATGATTCATAGTGTATATTCTAAAGGTTAAGGTATTTTGCTTACAACTTTTATTGATACGGTAGCACTAATCGAATTTGAATTAAATAATTTCACCAATGCGTTATTTGCAGAATCATATGTATCAGAAGCTGAATAAAGTATCATTTTTTTTGCATTCATAGTGCTAAATTTTTTCAACTCTTGCTGAGTAATACTCACTGTTATTTGAGTTACTTTTTCAGTTGATATTTTACCTTGACTATCAGGAACTCCTGATTCAATTATCAATTGATCATCTGCTAATAATTTATGAATAAGCACATTATTTGCATCAACCACACTTAAAGAACCTTTAATATTAAAAGGCATCGTACTTTTAAATGTCAAATACAAATCAACCGATTCGATGCTTTCAGAGTCTTTTTCTTTAATAATATCGTTGTAGTCAAAATCAATAGTATCGATTCGCGTATAAGCTTTGGCGGAAAACCAAAAAGGGAAATTAACCACCAATTTTGCTTTCAACTCTTTATTTTTCCCAATAAAATTAGGGGTCGATGGATTTACATTATCAGGATTTAACGTACCAATAAAATCGCACTGAATGTAATTGGGATATTCATTTCCAATGATCTCGATGTTCGAATTACCGCGATTTATATATGTAGATACCGAATCGGGAACGATAGGATTGCCAAACACTGCAGCTTTAGAATCGAGTGAATCAACAAAATGAGTTATGTTATCGTCCTTGGTTAAATACCAAAGTGTATTGGGTACATCTTTCTCCGATACGCGAATGTTCGATACCTTTACTTTTACTGGTATTCCAAGTGGATTAATTCCCTGAACATACAACTGAATATCGCCAAAAGTCACTCTGTTTTTAAAATCATAATCTTCGTATATCGTGTACATTAAACTAGCATCCTTAACTTGAGTAACTTGCTGTCCAAAATAACCAGTTGCTGTTTCGGCTTTTAAATCCGATATATTTATAGATGCCGATATATTACCAATTCCAGTACTGACTATATCTGCAAACACAGTCTGTAGGGTAATATAACTGCTATCGAGGCCGTGCGAATAAATAATATCATCGCCAATTAATGGATCGTTTACGATATACACTTTTTTAGATGGTATGATATTAAAAAGGTACGTAAGTGGCACTCCCGCTTTCTTCAACTCGGGTATTGTAATTCGAATGCTTCCAGTAGTCACTGCTGGCGGAACGGTAATATTAAGTGAAAGTTGTCCGCTCTCCAGTTTAATCTCATCGTAACGCACATCGGGTGTTGGATTCATCTTAATTTTTTGCGATAGCGTTTTTGATATGCTCTCAGCCACAACCGGAATTGAATTGTTGGCAGCAATGTTATTGAGCGTAACCAAGTTATCCCATTTTAAATAAACATCTTTTTTAAAGGTTCGGATAATTAGTCCATCTTCATCAATAATAAAATTATTATCGCCGTATTCATCAATAATGTCTTGTGCCGTAAAAAAAGCATTTCCTATAGGACCTGTAAATTGAAGGGAACGGTTATGCTCGTTATTTATGTTATCGACATTAATGTCGGATTCCTTACAACTCGAAGCAGCTAATACTAGTGCTATCAAGCAAGGGTATATTTTTTTTGATATTTTCATGTTCTTCCTTTTTAGTATAAAAGAGCAATTGAATTATTATTCCAAAACTTTAATTTCTACTCGTCGGTTTTGTGACCTTCCAGCATCGGTGTTATTTGGAGCTATGGGTTCATCGAAACCATATCCTTGATACTCAAGGCGATCGGCCGAAACACCATTATTGATTAAGTAATTACGGACCGATAATGCTCGTGCTTTTGATAGAGTTTTATTGCTTGATGCAGCTCCAACATTGTCGGTATGACCAGATACCTCAATGCGAACTTTCTTATTCTCAAGAAGTAAATTAACCAACTTACCTAACTCAACATAAGATAAAGGTTTTAAGGTCGATTTCCCTGTATTAAACAAGATGTTTTCGATCACAATTTTTACTCCGGCATTCATTTTTTGTAGCTCGAAGTTTTTCAATAAAAGAGTGCTATCAACAGGGAATTGAGCAGTGCTATTGAGGAAGAAGAAGCCATCGGCAGTAATTTCAATTAAAAACGGACCTACATCATTTAATACGGCTACATATTTCCCAGTAACACTATCGCTTGGGGTAACCACAACAGGTTCTGCAACTCCTGCTTTATACAGTTTAACCTTCCCTTTTACAGGTGTTTTGGCTTCTATATCGGTAATATTCCCAGTTAAGGTATAATTGATTTTACTTGGTAATAAACCAATATTTTTCTCCTCTTTACTCAAACTACTACTTTTTAATAACAATGGTTCACTGTAACCAAAATAATCAATTCCCGAAACTTCCATTTTCAAATTCATTTTATCCTCAAATGAAATTGAATAAGCACCAGTTTGTGGATTGGTAGCGGTTCGGAAAAGTACTATTGAATCTTGTTTCAAATCCTTAAATACAACATCGGCTAAAATAGGTGTATTATTTTTCGCATTGGTAACGATACCCCATAATGTAAACGGATGTTTCATGCGCTCAAGCTGATAGCTTTGCGTAATTTTATCGAACCGCTTAGTTGGTATTGCTACTACATCTTTTTTCGAGTGATACTCAGGTGCATCAATTTGAATATTAAAATCGCCTTTATCCTCGAATGTTAAAATATATTGCCCACTAATGGTATCCTGATTAGTTGATGCGACAAGCTCGCTGGTTAAATTGTTAAATACCGAGATAGTTGCTGGAAGTATTTTGCCAGTCGCGCTATCGGTCACTTGTCCGTATAATTCAAAAGGAATTCTTGGATCTTTTTGAATTTTGTAAATATCCAATCCGCCTTTGCTTCCATCGCGCAGGGTCGAATAAATGGCAACCATGCTATCGGTAGTTGGGCGATAAAAAAGCTCATTAGCTGGTGAATTAATTGGATAACCCATATTTATAGGTTCGCCCCATGTGCCATTATCCTGTTTTTGAACACGGAAAACATCAAATCCCCCCATGCCCGGATGTCCATTTGAAGAGAAATAGAGTGTTTGACCATCGGGGGTAACACACACAGCTTGCTCATTGAATGCAGTATTAATAACCGAACCCAAATTTCGTACTTTGCGATATCGATACTTGCCTGTTTTTTTTGCCGACCAAATATCGTTTCCTCCTTTGGTGCCCATTCGATTTGAAACAAAATAAGCATTACCATTGTTATCAATGGTAATTGAGCTTTCTTTTGAAGCAATTTTATTAATACTTCCTTTAAGCTGACGAACCTTTTTTACCACATTGCCACTGTATTCAGCAGTATAAATATTTCCATTTCGCCATTTCCCCTGATAAAAAAACAGATGATTGTCGGCAGGGCTAATTCCTGCGATGCTCGAATTAGTGCTTTGTATTAAGGCTTGTGGCTCACTCACATCTTCGGCTGGGCGATTGATGCAGTTAACTGTTGCGAAAATTCGTTCTTTATAGCGATATCGATTGACAATTTTATCGGATTCGAATTTTGGCCTTCGACTGGTGAAAAATACGGTAGTATCGCCCAATTGATTTTCGGCAGGTGTGGAGATTACGGCATTGTAATCATCAAACCAACTATTAATAACTGGACCCAAGTTAATTATGAAAATGGGCAATGTATCTGCCAATGCGGTTGACCCAAAGTCACATTCGCTATTCAATTGCTTAATTTGCTTATTAAAGCCTTTTCGATTATACCATTTTAACCCTCCTTGATATCTCGAAAAAGATACTTTGGCAGAATCATAATTCATGTTATACTGATAAGCTTTCCCCAACTGATAATAATAGTCTTTGGCCACATAATCATATGCTTCTTCCATATATTTTAAAGCCATTTTAGGTCGAGTACCATACAAACAGCAAATGGCAGTTTTATAGTTTAAGGCTGATAAATTAGGTGCGTAAACATAAAGTTGGGAGTAGTACTTATAAGCTTCATCGTAAATTCCTTTTCGATAGTACTTTTCTGCCATTGAAAAATCTTTGGCAGATTTTTTAATATTTTCGGCATTTTTAAGAATTTCAGCTTTCTCTATTTTGGGATTTTTTTGCGAAAATGCAAATAGATAAAAACAGGAGAGTAATAAAAGAGTAAAGGTTTGTCGTTTCATAAACATAGTGTATTAATAACTTTAGGTCATTGGTTAAAGGTAAATATCCAAAAGCCTTGCAAAATTAATCGATTTCTGATTACTAACTGAATTTAAGTAATAACCATCTATAAATTTTTACAAATATTAACAATTTACAAATATTGCAAATATTACTTCAAAACAATGATAAAACTCAAAATAATTAAAATGATTTTTAGAAGATGTTTGAATTTTAAAGATGTCTACATTATTATAGAGAGAGAAGATGAAAAAATAGAATGTTGTTAAACCGGAATTATCTAAAATATTATATCTAATATCTATTATTCTTCCTATCTCTGTATTCACTTAAATTAAATTTAAACGGTTACTCTGTGGAAATAAAAACTTTTGCATAAATAAAAAATCCCCAATCCTAATAATTAATTGATATTCCAGGATAAACTCAATACCATGATCCACCCCTACTACGTTAAATTATACACAAAACGTTTGATGCTTCGTTTGGGAGTTTTTTCGAACTCTTCGGGAAAAAGAGTTATTTTAGTCAAAGCCATAAAAGTAGGAAGTTCTTTATTCGCTATGGTTTTTATCCCTTGGATTTTTTCTTCCAACTTATTATCATCAAGCCCTTGATTATCTGCAGTTTCATAATCGGGGTAAATAAGTGCTTCGAGCCTTCCGTCGCCCATATCGCGAACTAAGCTTTCTAATACAAACTCATAATTATTTAGCAACGCTTCTATCTCCTCGGGATAGATATTTTGACCAGATCCTCCCAGAATCATATTTTTACTTCGACCTTTTATGTAAACAAAATTATCTGCATCAATAACACCTAAATCACCGGTATGAATCCATCCATCGGCATCAAAAAGTTCATCCGAAGCAGTTTTGTTTTTATAATAGCCTAGTGTGGTATTGTCGCCCTTAACTAAAATCTCACCAACTTCATTATACGGATCACTTGAATCAATTTTAATTTGCATCCGATCCACTATTCTTCCAGCTGACTTAAGCCGTGTTTTACTTGCAGAAGAATAACTAATGAGAGGACCGCATTCAGTCATTCCATACCCAATTGTAAAAGGAAAACCAATGGTTCGCAAAAACTCCTCAACCTCATGATTCAAGGCAGCTCCACCAATTATTATTTCACGAAATTCACCTCCAAATATCTCCTTCAGCTTCTTGTTTATCTTATTATGAATCAGCTTATTTAACAATGGAACTTTCAATATGGTACTTAATGCCACTCCTTCGAGTTGCGGTTGAATGTTTTTCTTAAATATTTTTTCAATAATTAATGGAACCGAAAGAATTAAATTGGGCTTAACCAATTGAAATACCTCTAAAATTATTCGTGGCGAAGGTGTTTTGGTAATAAATGTAATGTGACATCCTATTGTAAAAGGCCAAAGAAACTCAAATAAGCAGCCATAAGCATGCGCTAATGGAAGAAACGATACGATGCGATCACCTGCGACTAAATCGAAATTATCGTGTGCAAACTGAACATTGGACCAGATACTGCGATGTGGCAATAATACACCCTTCGAAAATCCCGATGTTCCTGATGTATACGACAAAACCATGGGGTCATCGGCGTTACGATTCGCTGTTTCAATATCGCTTTTAAAGAGTGAATCATCACTCATGTAGGTTTGAAAAAAGCTGCCTGGGTCGTAAAGTGATTTAAAATCAGGCAAAGAGAGAATTCCTTTTAATGCAGGCATCTCTTTCCTATCAATTTTATCGAATTGCAACTCGGTTGAGAATAAAAAAACTGACCCCGAATGATTGACAATATGATGAACATCATTTGCACTAAAATCTGGTAAAATGGGGACAACAACAGCACCATAAGTAACTACAGACAAATAAGCAATAGCCCAAGTTGACATATTTCGCCCAACAACTGCTATTTTATCTCCTTCTTTAATTTTTAGCGAATGGTAAATAGCATGTAGTTGTGCTATGTAATTACCAACCTCGGTATATGTAAATGAATCGCCTTGATAATCAGTAAAAGCAGAATTGTCGCCATTGTTTTTGATCGACTCCTTAATCATTCCTATAAATCCATTCTCAACCATATCTTTTGGGTTAAAGTAATCTTGGAGTTATTCGTTTTACGAATCAAAAAGTTTCATCTAATTTCACATACGATAACACCCTTTATCTAAAAAAAATAATCTTAAACAAATATCAAGTTAACTTTAAAACTTTAAAATACATATTTAGTTGCAAATCTTTCATGATTAAAGCGAAATGCTTTATCTTCAAAAACGAAAAATAAATACTATGACTTTTGACGAACTATTCGAGCAGATTAAAGAAGGTGAGATAACCAAAGAGCAGGCAATGAAGCACTTTACGCTTCAATGGACCGAAACTGCGAGTCGTTACATTTTAGATGTAAACAGGGGCATGCGCACCAATATCCCGGAGATTATTTACGGTGAATACAAATCGTTAGCTCAATCTATTGAAATTACTGAGCGTATTTTGCTGGATCATCCGAGAGTAATTGTTTCTCGCAGTCCATTTAACAAAGAGTTATCTGCACATTTCAACTCAAAACATGAGGTTTTAGCTGGTCAGCAAGTGATAGTTATAGGTACGCTTCCCAAGCCTAAAGGATTAGTTTTGGTGGTGAGTGCAGGTTCGGCCGATCATCCCATTGCCGAAGAGTGCGAAATAGTGCTAAAAGCCTTAGGAACAACTCCGCTTACTTACGAAGACAGAGGGATTGCTCACCCCACTCGTGTACTAGAAGCTGTTAATGAAGGCATTCAGCAAGATGCAGCTGCAGTAATTGTTATTGCCGGAATGGAAGGTGCTTTAGCGCCATTTGTATCGTCGCTGGTTCCGCTTCCTGTAATTGGAGTCCCCACCTCGGTTGGATATGGTTTCAGAGCTCACGAAGCCGCATTAACCAGTATGTTGGCATCGTGCGCACCCAACTTAACAGTAGTTAATATCGATGGTGGCCTACGAGCCGCTGTTGTTGCTGCACTTATTGCAAAAAAATGTAATTAACTTAGGAATTGTTTAAATTTAAATGAATACATAGATGGGAAGAATAATAGATATAAGACGGATAGATATAATATTTTAGATAATTCCGGTTTAAGAACATTCTATTTTCATCATTTGATCTTTTTATCTTCTCTTTATATAATTTATAAATTGAAACAGGTTCTTATTATCACTTTATATAAAAAAAATGAATCAACTATACATAAATGCACAGGGTGGCATGGCGGGCGATATGTTTGCCGCAGCTTTAATATCAGCTGGTGCCGATGAAGCACTAATGAAACATGCCATGTGGTTGGCTGCATCCAAACTTGGGAAAGCAGAAATTCAGACCACGCAAACCACCGATGGCGCTACCCGTATGCAAATTCATGTGCATCATAACGAATCGCATTTGGGAGCTAAACAAGCTCTTTTCTTACTTAATACTATTTTCGAAGAATTGGAACTGGATGAATACTACCGATTGTTTGGTAGATTAACTCTAGATATTTTAATTCAAGCCGAGCTAAAAGCACATAGCGAACACTCTTTTGAGAGCGATCATCTCAATCTCTCACATCACTCGCATGATCATGATCATGACCGTTCACACAATCACCATCAAAACCACGATCATCAACACGACCACTCACATCACACTCATCCACACGATCATTCTCATATTGAAGCATGGCTCCATGAGGCACAAGATATTTTAATTGATGTAGTTGGAGCAGCATATGGTCTGCAACTGCTAAATGCACCCACCGAAGCCACTCTATTAACACCTGTATCGTTGGGTGGAGGCACCATTACATTTTCACATGGAACCATGCCTGTTCCAGCACCAGCAACCACAAATATTTTGCAAAAATATTGGATTCCTGCTCAATTGGGACCAATTGAGACAGAACTTTGTACACCTACTGGATCGGCCATTCTTGCAGCATTAAAAGCAACTCAAGTTTCGGCGTTACCAAACGGATCAAAGCTTGTTGAAGGAACTGCTCGAGGTGGCAAAGATTTAGACATACCTCCTTTAAAAATAGTATTGATAGATATTTAGCGCTATTTAAATTTTAATAAAAAAACGAATAGATTAGGAAGAATAAAAATTATTAGAAGGATAAATAAGGTCTCAGACCTATTTATTGTTTTTCGTTTGTGCTATTAATGAATATATTAGCCAAATAAAATACGACATTATATCCAACGAAGTACTTAAGATATTTCCGGATGATGAACTTTATATTGGCTCATCTTCTAAAAAGAATCTTCGCCAATTCAACATCTGAACTAAAAATCATGGTACGATATTTTTACATACTTGGATTAATTAGCCTAATAAGTTGTACGAAAAATAGTACGCCAACTCCTGAAGGCAGTTTGTATTTTCCGCCATTAACTTTTGAAGGATGGGAAACAACAACTCCTGAAAGTTTAAATTGGAATCTCACTGAAATTGAGAATCTCTACTCCTATTTATCACAACATAAAACCCGTGCCTTTATCCTTTTGAAAGGAGGCAAGATTGTACTTGAGAAATATTGGGGGAACGATGTATTAAATGCAAATCCATTTAATAAAACCTCCAGTTGGTATTGGGCTTCAGCAGGCAAATCGTTGACTTCGTTTTTAATTGGTATCGCTCAACAAGATGGCTTAATAGATATTAATAATCGAACATCGCAATATCTTGGTGAAAAATGGTCCAGTGAACCATTAACAAAAGAAAACCTCATCACCATTAAAAATCAACTGACAATGACCACTGGTTTAGACTATGCTGTGAGTGATATTGATTGTACCGATGCGACCTGTTTAACCTATAAAGCCGATGCTGGCGCTCAATGGTATTATCACAATGCTCCATACACCTTATTAGAAAAAATAATTAGCACTACTTCTGGCAAATCATATAACCAATATACTGATGAAAAAATTGAAGTCAAAATTGGAATGAATGGCACATGGTTGCCAAGTGGCTATAATAATGTTTATTGGAGTACCGCTCGCGATGCTGCAAGGTTTGGATTACTCATTTTAAACAAAGGCAACTGGAATAATCAGCCAATACTGACAGATGCGAACTATTTTAATGCCATGACCAGCACATCACAAAACCTAAATCCTTCGTATGGTTATTTGTGGTGGTTAAATGGGAAAAGTGCTATTGTTTATCCAGACTCACCAAATAAGTACCCCATTTCGTTAGCACCCGATGCCCCAAATGATTTATTTGCTGCTATGGGCAAAAATGGCCAATTTATTGATGTGGTACCCAGCCAAAACCTTGTAGTTATAAGAATGGGCGAGGCTCCTGATAACTCGCTAGTTCCCATCACATTTCATAACGATATGTGGAAAAAAATCTTAACCATAACTCAATAGGATACAGCTCATTAATCAATACCTATCTGCTTATGACTATTCACAAACAGAACGGTTGCCAACTGATCTAATCCCTCGAACAGCTCCTCGCCATTATGCTTGAGCAATTCGCTTCGGAATCCTAATATGGTTAATCCTGCATTTGATGAGTGCTGATTGATAATACTTTTCACATGAACACCCTCCTGCTCAGGAATAATTTCGATGTTATAAATAGTTATAGGTAATCGACCCGATTTCACTAAATCCTCGAGCATTCGGCGAGTTTCGTCTACTTTAGCAATTGGACTTATTTCAAATATTTTAATTGTTGAATGACTCCAATCGGGATGCCCTAAAATAATAAAACTCATCAAAACCATTAAATTAGCGTTATCATAATCCGTCGATTTTATCCAAATATGAATCCCATTGTGATAATTAATGTTTCGTTGTGATGATCCCATAATACAAACATCAAAATCACCAGCTCGAACTAACGCATAATTATCAATTATATTTAATAAATTATCATTACTTTCTTTATCGTACTCGAAAATAACCATGTTATTCTCCATCCCAGCAACACCAGGCAACTGAATGGATTGGGCAATGGCCGATGTATAAGAAGGTGAAATCAAAGTATCAATGTAGATCTTGCTATTTTCGGCATTCGATCGAAAAATAAGCTCCTGCAATTCTTCCTTTGCTTTTTGATGAGTTGATTTGCTAAAATAGCCAGGAATTAAATGAATATAGGTTCCAAATCCATAGCGATGCGATATCCAATTAAGCAACTTAAATACCTGATCGCGTTTAAGGGAATCAGCCGAAATACATATCGCACTTGGCCTCCATTCGTTATCGACCTGAAGATGTTTTTTTCGTTGCAGATATATTTGAATTGACCGATTGAGCTGAAAAATGGCATTAGCAAAAATCGATTGAAAGCCGCCTCGCTCTTTGTTAAAATGATTAATATACAAGTAAAGTGCTGCCATCAATCCAAAAGCTAATACCGCATAAACAGTGCTTATCTGAAACATCACCCATCCAGCGGTTAAAAACCCAAGCAACGAAATTCCCCATTTCGAACGAAAAGTGGGACGATAAGATGGCGAAGAACCAAAATGATTTAAAAACGAGATCAAGCAAATTGAACCATATGTCACCATGAAAAACATGGAAATAATAGTTGCAACCTCGTTGACATTACCCATAGCCACAAAAACAAAGGCAATTAAACTGGTAACAATTGTTGCATTCCTTGGTTCGCCCTTGTGATTAGCGCTCAACCATTCATTTGCATTTTGATTGGGGAGCGACTGATCGACAGCCAAAGCTTGTAACGTACGCGGTGCAACCAATATTGAACCCAATGCAGATGATAGTGTTGAAGCAGCCAACCCTAAAGGAATAATAATCATCCCACCAATGGCAATTTTACTCATTACCAACTGATCTTCGATCATTTCTAGAACTGAAGCCGAAGCTGCTAGTTTAAATATAACAAAAAAGTAAACAACCATACCCGTAATGGTTGCCATAATAGTTCCATAAGGAATGGACTTGGAGGGATCTTTTAAATCGCCAGAAAGGCCAACCCCGGCAGTCATTCCAGTAAATGCGGGGAAAACAATAGCAAATATCACAAAAAACTGATCGGTATTTCGAAAAGTTGAGTCCAAAATTGAATACCCATCAACTGCATCGCCTGTTGGATGACCAATAAAAAACATAAATAGCGAAACAAATAGTATACCCACAACAAAGTAAAGCGCTTTTACACCCATGCTGGCACCCTTGCGAAAAATCATAAAAGCCAAACCTGCCATAGCAGGCAAACTGATGGCTTGTCGAGGTAAAGCGAATCCAAAATGAGTTTGAAAAATCTCAAAAACATAGGTAAAAGCCTCGGTAAAAGCAATAATGTAAAATGCCACGCTAATAGCTTGCGAAAGAAATAGCGCAAATCCAATAGTAGCGCCAATATTTAATCCAAATGACCGTGAAATAATATAGTATTCACCACCCCCAAGCACCCGTCGGTTGGTTGCCAACTCCGATATAGCAAGCGCAGTTGGAATAGTTACCAAATGCCCTAGCAAAACGATTAGCACAACACCCCAAAAACCAATATTACCAACGGCAAACCCAAATCGAAGGAACACAATGGCTCCTAGGATGGTTGAAATGGCAGTGAAAAATACCGGGGCTGTTCCAAATTTCTTTAATTGTTCCATCTCCTTAAAAAGATTATAGCATTTAGGATCTATTTTAATTGTTCTAAAGTTGCCATCTTCTTATTGATCCATCAATAGAAATAAAATATTGATTTGCATAATTAACACTAAATTATTTGAAAAGTTGGGGAATTTTTAGTTAACATCAAATATAAATAGTTACTTTTTAAATATAATATTGATTTATTATTGACAAATACTTTTTAAGACAAATATTTGGTCTAACTAAAAAACGAAGCACATTTTTAAGGAGCCTCTTTTCGCAAAAACATTCAGTTGTAAATTTATATATGCTTATAGAATAATAGTCTTCATTTGAGTTAAAGTAAATCATCTACAAAAATGTGGGTTGTATTGGATTCGAACCAGCGACCACTAACCTGTCGAGGTAATGCTGTAAACCAACTGAGCTAACAACCCATAAACGAATTGAAAAAATAACCTTTTTCCTGTTTATACTGTAAGCTAGTGAGAAAACGACCGAATTATATGTAGCTTTTATTTTTAAGGTATATCAAAAGGGCATTTCCTTGGATAAATAATGTGACTTGCCCATATAGAATTAAAAACGTTTTCAATAATAATTCATGAAAGAATAGACAGTTCACTAATACAAACAGCAATATGAACACATTAAAAGCGATGTTTACGGCATTCCGCAAAATGGCAATCTTAATTATGATGGCCGTATTATTTATAGGCATGTCATCCTGTGCAATAGATGCTGGCAACATTCCTTCAAATTCAGTTGTGCCTACAGCAAAAGAAGTTGTCAAAGATATGGCTAATGGTTTCAACCTTGGAAATACTTTTGATAATGGTATTAATACCACAAACCCTTCAACCATTTATCCAATTATACAATTATTTCACGCAGCCGGGATGAAACATATTCGTATCCCAGTGACCTGGATGGACGTATTTAGTTCTAAACTTGCCGATTCCAATGGGAAAGTTAATTTTCAGCATGCAAGATTTATTGAGCTTAAAGCTGTAATTGATTATGCCTTAGGGCTAGATATGTACGTTGTTATTAATGCACATCATGAGCATTGGCTTAAAGATTATTATGATGGTTCTGCTTCAATGGATGCTAAATTTGCCAAATTATGGGGAGATATTGCTACGTATTTTAAAGACTATGATCATCACTTAATTTTTGAAGTACTTAATGAGCCAGAAGGAACGTTAGGAGAATATAGTAGTAATGGATCATGGCCTAGCCCAACAAATACTACGGCTATAGCTTACACGCGCAAGGTAAATAAAGTGGGTTATAACGCTATTAGAGAAACCGGAGGCTTAAATGAAACTCGTATCATAATGGTTTCAGTGAACGGACAAGGAAATGAGTCGTATCTTGATGAGGTATATCCATCAAAATCATTACTTCCGGGTGAAGGATCAGATAATTATTTAGCTATTCAGGTGCATAGCTATAATCCATGGGCCTTTTGTGGTCAAACAGGAAGTAATTCTGCTTATCAAGGGAATGTTTCTGTTCAGGGAGCCATTCAAACCATTGCCAATCATGCAAAAATTTTAGATGTACCAATAAATTATGGTGAGTTTGGTGTGGGAAGAAATGCTAATGCATCAGAGCGAAATACTGACCTTGTTAGAGGTTACTATCGCACATTTGCTCAAAAAACTTTAGCCTCCAATATGTCTTACAGTGTTTGGGACGATCGTGGTTGGTTTGGGCTTATTCGTATAGATGCATCAGGGAACTATAGTTTTACAAATAATATTGTACCTAACATGTTGCAATAATTTTCAGCGAATCGAGTTTTTAATTATCCTTGAGTCAATGTCGTTTAGTTATAGAAAACTAGTTTTCATTCCCCCGAAGGATGTAAATTTAGATAACCGTAGTTGTCAATCCACGAGAAAACTATGTTCAGTCGCATTCCCAGCTTTGAACTTTTGATTTACATTGGCAATATATTGTTCTAAATTCATTTTTCAAATCTGTTTCAAATAACTACAAATATATCAATTCCCATTGGTGCGTTGCTGTTCATTATATAGTTTTCTATTTGCAGGAAATTTGCACTGTAGCAGTGTTTTTCTACGTTTGTGCACAACATTTAAATACAAATTAGAACAACTAATTTCACTTGTTTATACTAAAGCAATAGCAAGAAATGTGGGTTGTACTGGATTCGAACCAGTGACCCCTACCCTGTCAAGGTAATGCTCTAAACCAACTGAGCTAACAACCCAAAAACGAATTGCAAAAATAGCTTTTTTCCTGTTTAAATTGTAAACCTCAAAAAAAACTATTCGAATGCGATCTCAGAAGCTGTTTAAATTTTATTGATGTATCGATAATAGAAAGAGAAGAAGATGAAAAAATGAAAATAGAATGATCTCATCATCCAGAATTATCTAAAATAACTTATCTATCTGTCTAATATCTATTATTCATCCTATTTCTGTATTCATTTAATTTAAACACTTACTCAGTTAATTTAACCCATTTATCAATTAAAGAATCCCTTCTATGAACAATTCCTTTATTCATCTCTTTTTGGTACACTAAACCATTTTAAATAAATTTGACAAAAAAATGATGATAAAGGAAACCATGAATTGGGACGAGTTTATACTGCGTGCTAGCAAATACTTTAGTGTAATGGCAACATTTGAGTTTCTAATGTTTTTGGTTGGCATACAAGAATTGGGATCGGGTTTTAAACCCTTCTCGAAGCAAGAAAAAACCGACTTGATAGCTTTAGCTCAATGTAAATTACTGTCAATGAGTAATATGATGGTGTATACAGGACAAGATCCCGAAGGATGGCCATTGTACCAAAAAGGAGCAGATTACAAAAAACTATCGAAATCAGAAACTGATTACTTGCTGCGTAAAATGCTTATTACCTATTTTCAAAACGAGATATCGATTTAACTAACTAAAAATAAACCTTCTCAACAATAATTTCAATGAAAAAAACAGCCATAATACTTCTTTCGATTTTTTTGAACTTTGCATTGTTCACAACAGGATACGCTCAGAAACCCAAATTCACCTTTGTTAAAATTTATACATCTTTGGGTGATATGAAGATTAAGTTATACAACGAAACGCCTTTACATCGCGACAATTTCATAAAACTTGCCAAAGAGCATTTTTACGATTCTTTATTATTTCATAGGGTTATTAAAGATTTTATGATTCAAACAGGTGATCCACAATCAAAACATGCCACATCGGGTGAAATGCTCGGCAATGGGGATCCTGGATATACAATACCTGCAGAAATTTTGCCTCAACTCATTCATAAAAAAGGTGCTTTAGCTGCTGCTCGAACTCCCGATAATGTAAACCCTGAAAAGCGATCATCAGGATCTCAGTTTTACATTGTTCAGGGAAAACCATTAACCGATGACGAAATTCGAAAATCAGAAGAAAAAATCACCAACTCATTTCGACAAAGTGCTGGTAATAATGTGATTAAACATTATACCGATAGCTTAAAATACTATATCACAGCTCGCGATTCGACGCGCTGGATAACCTTGCGAAAGAAAGCCATTGGCGAAGCTCAAGCAGCAGCAATAGCAGTTCCTTCATACACAATGCCAACTGATTTAAAAACCTCTTATCAAACCATTGGTGGAACTCCTTGGTTAGATGGCGAATACACCATTTTTGGCGGAGTTGTTGAAGGATTAGATGTAATTGATAAAATTGCTGCTGTAGAAACAGATTCGAACAATCGTCCCGCCAGCAACATCCGAATTAGGGTAGAGATTATTAAATAAACAGATGCAAACATTCAAACCAATTTTGGGCCTACTACTCTTGTTGGGCTATATCAATTTATCGGCTCAAAGCAGTCATCCAGAGTATAAGGTGATGATACACACCAATATGGGGTCAATGAAAATAAAACTCTATAATTCAACACCTTATCATCGCGATGCCTTTTTAAAATTGGTTGACGAAAAACATTTCGATGGGACACTCTTTTATCGTGTAGTAAAAAGCTTTGTAATTCAAGGTGGGTCATCTGACTCGCGCAACGCTCCAGCGGGTAAACACATAGGATACGGAAGTGAGAACCATTTAATTAGTGCCGAATTTAAGCCTGAGCTATTTCATAAAAAAGGAGCTTTATGCGCACCTCGGCAACCCGAAAATGTTGCAGAATTTAAAATTTCGGACATCAGCCAGTTTTATATTGTGCAAGGACGCGCCTATACCAGCGTTGAACTTGATATGATAGAAAAAAGCAGAAACACACCTATAATGATTGATTTAAAAACCCGATACTATCTGCCATTTAAAGACGAACTACAAGGCTTAAAGTCGACTGATCCCGAAACCTTTAACATACGGATAAAGGAAATTAAAGAAAAAATAGATTTTGAATATACCCTCTCAAACAAATTGGAGTTCACACCTGAACAGCGTATTGTTTACAACACCATTGGTGGGTGCCCCGATTTAGACTTTGATTATACTGTTTTTGGAGAAGTAATTGAAGGGTTAACGGTTATTGATAAAATAGCTGCGCTTGGGGTTGACAAAAACAATCGCCCATACACCGATGTAAAAATTACCGTCCAAATCGTAATTAATTAGCCAAGCGCATGAAATTGTATGTTCAATTAATTATTATTTCAATCGCTTTTTATGCCTGTAACCCTACACCAAAAAAAAAGGTAGAAAACACAACACCTCCAAAATATACACTTCATCAAAATTCAGATGCGCTAGTTAACATCAAAACCTTTAATCATTACAACCAACAAATCAGTCAAGGTTTTGGTTTTTACATTGCGCCAAAACAAGTTTTAGCCAATTTAAGCTTAATAAAAGGTGCGTTCCGAGTAAAAATTGCGCCAATGGCGACTAATGAATACAGCGATATTGAAGGTTACTTAGCCTTCGATCATACAACCAATTTGGTAATCATGCAATCGTTCATTTCGGGCAAATCAACGCTCGAAGCCAATTCCAACCCCAATTCAACCGATTCGGTATATTCATTATTTCGAACCAATCGAAAACTATTTGTACGTAAAACACCTTATCAAAAACCCATCGAAATCGATTCCATTTTGTGTGTTCCCCTCTCAAACGACTATTCCGAAGGAGAAGCCATATTTACAACCGCTCACCAATTAATTGGCATTGCTCAAACCCGAAAAATTCACGATTCATCTCAACTTTTAGCGCTAGCGGTTAATGAAATTCAAAAACTTCAAATCAAAATAGTTGATTTAAAGTCCATTTTCGATTTAAGCACTAAATCATCGCGAACTTATCCTTCTTTTACGAAGATTAAAGGCTTTAGAATTTTAACCAGCATGGGGCAAATCGACCTAAAACTATACAATGAAACACCACAATATCGCGATAATTTTATTCGTTTAGTTTGCGATGGATTCTACGATAGCTTGCTTATTCACAGAGTGATAAAAGGCTTTCTAATTCAAACAGGTGCTGCCGATACAAAACACGCAAAAAAAGATGATGTGGTTGGATGGGAAGGCCCAGGTTATACTCTCCCACTTAGCATTTCGCCTAATTTATTTCACAAGCGGGGAGCCATTGCTGCATCAAAATTACCAGCCGATCGCAATGCTCACAACCGATGCGATGGTTCTCAGTTTTACATAGTTGCAGGTCGCGCTTTTACCAACGATGAATTAAGCGATTTAGAAAAACATAAAAACAAGCACTTTTCGCCTGAGCAACGAACAGTTTATACTACTATTGGAGGAGCTCCGTATTTAGATAGCGACTACACTGTTTTGGAGAAGTAACTCATGGAATGGAGCTCGTAGATAAAATATCGTTGGTCGAAACCTACGCCGTTGATCGTCCCGTTAAAGATATTAGAATTATATCCGTTTCAGTTTTATACAAATAATTGGCTGAAAATGATGCCTCACCAATACAATTGATTATTTTTGCAATCGATAAAAAATAGCTTATTATGCTCGATAAAATTAAAACACTTCAAGCCGAAATTAAACAACTAACCGCCAAGTCTCCTGATGAAGCAGAACAATGGCGTATTAAATACCTTGGGAAAAAAGGCATTGTAACTCAATTATTCGACGATTTTAAACTGGTTGATAAAGAGGTTAAACGCGAAGTTGGTAAAATTTTAAACGAGCTAAAAACACAGGCCACTGATCGAATTAACGAATTAAAAGAAGCTTTCGAAAACTCTAATCAAAGCAACGATAGTCAGGACTATACTCGCCCAGGAGAGCCTTTTGCAGTGGGTGGACCTCATCCACTTACTGTGGTAAAAAACGAAATAGTTGACATATTTAACCGTTTAGGATTTTCGATTGCCGAGGGGCCAGAAATTGAAGATGACTGGCATGTTTTTACCGCTTTAAATTTTCCATTGGAACATCCTGCCCGTGATATGCAGGATACCTTTTTCATCAATAAAAACCCCGATATTCTGCTACGTACGCACACCTCATCGGTACAAGTACGCGTGATGGAAAACTCGCAACCTCCCATTCGAGCTATTTTCCCTGGACGAGTATTTCGAAATGAAGCCATTTCAGCCAGAGCACATTGTATTTTCCATCAGGTAGAAGGTTTGTATATCGATAAAAACGTATCGTTCGCCGATCTTAAACAAACCTTGCTTTACTTTGCTAAAGAAATGTTTGGTGCTGACACTCAGATTCGTTTACGTCCATCCTTTTTCCCATTTACCGAACCATCAGCCGAAATGGACATTTCATGTTCTATTTGTGGTGGAAAAGGCTGTAATGTATGTAAATACACTGGATGGGTCGAAATTTTAGGATGCGGCATGGTTGATCCAGCCGTTCTCGATTTTTGTAATATCAACAGCAAAGAGTACACCGGCTTTGCATTTGGAATGGGCATTGAGCGCATTACCATGCTAAAATATCAAATAAAAGATATTCGTCATTTCTTCGAAAACGATATTCGCTTTTTAGAGCAATTTAAATCGGCGTATTGAAAAGTATCAAGAATTGAGTATCAAGACACAAGTATCAAAATAATGCTTTAATCTCGTGTCTTGATACTTGTGTCTTGTGTCTTGCTTACTCAACCACTAGAATCTCAGTAGTTACTGGAATTGCTTTTTTGTATAACGCAGCCACTCCACAATACTTATCTTGCGACATACTCACTACTTTTTCTAACTTATCCATTGGTAAATCTTTGCCTTTAAATTGATACACCACATGAATGGATTGATAATGTTTAGGATGCTCCTCAGTCATATCACCTTCTATTATCATTTCGAACGATTCAATGTCAATTCGCATCTTTTTTAAAAGAGATACCACATCCATGCCCGAACATCCACCCAACGCAGCCAATTGCAATGGTTTAGGCCGAACACCTTTATTTTCACCTCCCGACTCAGGAGCTGCATCCATAATTAACTTATGGCCGGCAATTTCGGTTTCGAAAGCCATATCGCCAGTCCATTTTACAACTAATGATGATTTCATAATATACTATTTTAATTTTATGATGGGCGAGTCCACTCCAAAAAGTCTAAGTTCCTTGATTTTCAACTTCTTACCCCCGACCCCTAAAATAGAAATCATTGAAAATCAAGGAACTCGTCAAAGTCCCCTTAAGGGGATTTAGGGGTTTTTGACTTTTCGGAGTAAACTCATAGTTAAAAGATTCTTAAAGTTATACTTAATAACAATAAGCTAAAAAAATAATTCATATTAACAGCGCAACGCCCATTTGTTAATAATTCTGTAAAAACTAATAATAATTAATAAATTTTTAACAATCTTGCGTGTGTTATATAACATTTAAACAGGCATAGTTGTTTTAAACGAAATAAATACTTTCGCAGACTATTTAGTTTGAAATTAAATAACGATTGCTTAAATTCATGATTATTATCATGCTGCACAAAAGTTGATTTAATCCAATTTGATCTATGAAAAACATTCAAAGTACTCCGTATGCCGAAGAGGTAAACCTTCTTGAACACGAGATCTTCAAAGGATTATCTGAACCTGAACTTGATCTTCTACATCAAACAATGAGTTGCACGGTTCATAAACGTGGGAACATTATCTACCATGAAGGAAGCCGAATCAACGGTACTTATGTGATTATTCAAGGGATTTTAAAAGTATATAAAACGGGGTTTGATGGTAAAGAACAAATCATTCGTTTTGCGAAAGAGGGCGATTTAATTGGATTTCGATCGGTTATAAGCGATGAACTTGCTTGTACTACGGCAAAAGTTATTACCGATGCCGTACTTTGTTATGTACCTGGCGATGAACTCAATCATTTGATTAAGGCAAGCCCTGAATTTGCCATGAATTTAATGAAACTAACGTGTCGCGAGTTGGGGGAATCAAATAAATACTTGACCGATATAGCTCAAAAAACGGTTCGCGAACGATTGGCCGAAGTATTGCTATTGCTAATGGATACATTTGATGTTGAAGCTGATGGCACTCTCAAAATATCTTTAACTCGCGAAGAGTTGGCGAATATGGTTGGTACAGCTACAGAATCAGTTATTCGATTGTTATCTGAATTTAAAACAGATAAACTTATTGAGCTCAATGGCCGAAAAGTGAAGCTTTTAAACATTCCTAAACTCATTAAAATTGGAAATGTGTATGTTTGAGAGATTGTCGTCTTACTGCACAACAAAGGATATGTTAAACTAAAAAATAGTTAATTAGGGTCTGCTGAAAAAGTATTATTTAATTCTATTACAATTAAATAACTTGATTTTTATAGATGCCAAATGCAAGAGAATAGAGAAAATATTAAATAACCCATTGACTTATTAAATTTTAAATTCCCCGTTAGGGGATAAATATCAATAGGAAATTAATGCTGAGATAATTTGTTCCCCGTAGGGAATTAACCTAAATTAATGAATGTTAATGCCCTACGGGCAAAATAAACAATCGTACATGATTTTCTATTGATATTAATTCCCTACGGGAAAATTAGAAAATAAAGCTGCTTTAGTTTTTCAGCAGACCCTAATTAGATAAAAAAATATTCATGAAAAAACCCATTTATCTTTTTGTAATTGCTGTTTTGTGCATTGCGACAACGATGCAGGCTCGAATTATATTACCCTCAATTATTTCCGATAACATGGTATTGCAGCAAAATCAAACAATTACTATTTGGGGATGGACAACCCAAGTTAGAGAAAAACTAAAAGTATCAGCTAGTTGGAGTTCTGATACCATGACTGTTAGTGCTATGAATGGCAGATGGAGTGTTGAACTTAAAACACCTTCATATGGTGGGCCTTATGCTTTATCCATCTCATCCCATGAAATAAAAACTATTAACAACATAATGATTGGAGAAGTTTGGTTGGCATCGGGACAGTCAAATATGGAAATGCCGGTTGATTCAGTGAACAATGGTTTTCAGGGAGTCATCAATTATAGAGATGAAATAAAAAATGCCGAAAATTCCAATATTCGAATGTATACTGTTGAGAAAATGATCTCGGACTATCCACAAGATAATTGTTCTGGTTCGTGGCAAGTATCGAATCCCAATAACGTAAAATCATTTTCGGCAACCGCTTACTTTTTCGCAAAAACGCTTAATCAGGTATTGGGTATTCCAATTGGAATTATTGCATCGAGTTGGGGAGGAACCAATGCCGAATCGTGGGTAAGAAAAGAGACTATTACCGAAGATAATCATTTATATGAACCTTATTTAAAACTCTTAAATCCTCAAAAAACTTGGCCTCCAGCTCCTGGAGCTTTGTACAATGCCATGATTTATCCACTGGAGAATTATAAAATTAAAGGAGTGATATGGTATCAAGGCGAAAGCAATGTAAAAAATGCTGAAGTTTATGAAGAAGTTATGACAACATTAATTGCACAATGGAGATCAGCATGGGGTTCCGAGATGCCTTTTTACTATACTCAAATAGCTCCATATACTTATAAAAACAATGCAAGTGCTTACTTACGCGAAGCTCAATTAAAAACACTTAAAGTCGCCCATACAGGCATGGCTGTGATAAACGACATAGGTAGTTTAACAACCATCCATCCACTACAAAAACAACAAGTTGGACAACGATTGGCAATTTGGGCATTGGCTAACGATTATGGAAAAGAGATCCTGTTTTCAGGTCCAATATATCGCTCATTGACCATTCAAAAAGATAAAATTATCATTGAATTCGATTATGCCCAACAAGGTTTAATAGTCAAAGGGAAAACACTTACCGATTTTGAAATTGCTGGAGAAGATAGGATATTTGTTCCTGCACAAGCTAGAATTAAAGGCGAATCTGTTATAGTTACAAACAAAGCGATAAAAAACCCTATTGCAGTTCGATTTGCGTTCTCAGATACCGCTCAACCAAATTTATTTAATAAAGCCAATTTACCAACCTCTGCTTTTCGTACCGATGAATGGTAACTAAACACTTATAATTTAAATGCCCTCAATAACTTAAGATCATTGAGGGCATTTTTTAATACTCAATTTTATAGCTACTTAACTGCAACTTCAATTTTTTGGCTAATATCTCGCGATGAAGTTCCGATGCTTAAAATAAATTTACCAGCTTCCAAATTCCAATTACCGATTTTTTCGTCATAAAATGCCCAATCAGCAACAGGTAGTTTAATCTCAACTGTTTTTGATTCTCCTGCTTTTAAATTCATTTTAGCAAAACCTTTAAGCTCTTTTAAAGGTCTCTGAACCGATGCTTTACTATCGGTTACATAAATTTGGATAACCTCTTTACCATTTAACAATCCGATATTTGCTAGCGGAACAGTAACAATAGCTGTATCGGCTAGTGTAAAACTGCTTTTCTGAATTGTTGCCTTACCAAGCTTAAAGGAAGTATAAGATAATCCATATCCAAAAGGGAATAATGGAGTAATTTTTTTTGTATCATACCAACGATAACCAACCAAAATGTCATCAGAATAAACTTGTTTGATACTATCGCCCGGATAAGATAATTCCCCAAAAGAATGTGCACCACAATCAGACAGTTTAACTGGAAACGTGAAAGGCAATTTACCTGATGGATTAACAGTTCCTGTAAGCACTGAGGCAATAGCATTTCCTGCTTCGGAACCTAAATACCAAGCTTGCACAACTGCCGGCACCTTATTTAACCAAGGCATTGCAACAGCATTTCCACTTAAAAGAACAACTACAACTTTTGGATTTACTTCGGCTAATTGGTTCAAAAGTAAATTCTGATCAAAAGGTAATTCAAGTTGAAGACGATCACCATCTTCGCAATCCTGTAAATAGTTCTTATTTAAACCTCCAACATAAATTACTACATCAGCCTGCTTAGCTAATTCAACTGCTGCCTTTCGTAACGAATCGGTATTAAATTTCGGAGGAACTACCTTCCCGTACATTGATGGTCCTGACGCATAACCCATTGCATAGGTAATTTTAACATCAGCACCCATCGCATTTTTTAATCCCTGTAAAGGAGATACTTCTAGTTTAACTTTAAGCTCTGAGCTACCACCACCTTTAGTCATCATTCGAGTTGCATTTTCACCAACAACTAAAATGTTTTTAAGCGAATTTGTTTTTAAAGGCAATATGTCTGTGCTATTCTTTAATAGCACAATTCCCTCTTCTGCAATTTTTCGTGATACTGCGGCATGTTCAGCAGTTGCAAGGCTTCCCAATGGTCGTTTAGATTGTAACGCTGTTCGAAATAATAGTTTTAAAACTCTAGTTGCTTTATCATCAAGCAATTTCATTGAGTACTTGCCCGATTTTATTCCTTCTAAAAACGGATCAGCTAAATAGAAGGTATTATATGGACTATTGGTATCTGAAGTTAATCCATTGGTATGAGTACCCATTTCAATATCGAGTCCATAATTTACAGCTTCAAAACTATCATGGGTTCCACCCCAGTCCGAAATAACTACTCCATCGAACTGCCAGTCGGTTTTTAATATTTTATTTAATAAAAGCTCATTATGGCAACAATGCTGCCCACGAAATTTATTGTACGATCCCATTATAGACTCAACTTTTCCTTCTATAACAGCCGATTTAAATGCAGGTAAATAAATTTCATATAAGGCGCGATCACTCACCTCAACATCAATATGAGATCTCCATTTTTCCTGATTATTAAGTGCAAAATGCTTTAAACAAGCTGCAACTCCACTTTCTTGAACCCCCCAAATATAGGGAACTGACATTTTAGACGCCAAATAAGGATCCTCACCCAAATACTCAAAATTACGACCATTGAGTGGAGTCCGATATATGTTAACTCCAGGCCCTAAAAGAACATCCTTTTTGCGATAGCGTGCCTCTTCGCCAATTGCTTTACCATAAATATATGATAGACTAGGATTAAAGGTTGCAGCCAAACAAGTTAACGCAGGAAAAGCCGTACAAGAATCATTGGTCCAACCAGCATATTGCCAAGTATTCCACTCAAACTCAGCTCTAACACCATGTGGCCCATCAGACATCCAGAGCTCAGGTATTCCCAATCGAGCTACACCCTTAACGCTAAATTTTGATTGAGCATGGCAAAGTGCTACTTTCTCGTCAACAGTCATTAATGAAAGTGCATTGGCCACCCTTTCATCAATCGATTTAGACTCATCCAAATAAATAGGGAATAGTTTTTGTGCAGATATGGTAACAATTCCCAAAGTTATAAGTACAAATAAAAGAAAAACTTTCTTTATCATGATAATTCAATGTCGTTTAGTTAGTGATAATTCATAATCGTTTGTAATTCATAGAGTAAGGTTTCTTTGGTTTTTTCTTTCTTGGGTTACTCCTGCCTGGTCTAATTATTTCTCTTGTTTTTTCTACCAGTTGATCAAAAGCTTG
>JBBQUP010000009.1:0-54288 GCA_038212305.1 Bacteroidales bacterium | reverse complement strand
TGCTCCAAATAAGATTTTCTGCTCATTTTATAAAACTTTTAAGGTGAATAAAATGAGCTTAATATCGGTATTTTATTACTTTTGGATAATGTACCTGAAGTTACCCGACGAAGGAGGGTTTAGTACAACAAATGGTGTATTCAATGGCGGGCGGCGGCAGTTTTGGCGGGTTTTGTACTCGCGCAAACTTTCGTTAAGTTTGACAGGAAATTTACCCATAAATCTCCATGTTTTTGTGCTATAAAATGACACCGAGGCTAGATAGATACATTTGATAGTGCCATACAGTACAATTTTTATTAAAAAAAATTGCGAAATACAAGAATGTGTATAGTATAGTGCCATATAATGCTCTTTGGTTTGTATTTTAGAAATCAGGTATTAAAATGTTTGAATGTTTTATTATCATATTGGACATGTATTCGATATTTTTAAATTAAAAACAGAAGGATACAGGTTCATTAATTCCTTAATCGATTCTGTTAATACATTCATTACTATTTCATATTCGCCATTCACAATTGTGCTCATCACACCAATCTCAAATGATATATTATTTTGAGATAACTTACTGATGAAAGTATTAATAGGAGTAGTGTAGTTTTCAGTTAGAGGATAATAACTAATTTCAGCTGTAATAATCATTTTTATTGTTTTTGAAAAAGTGCGGCAATAAATACGGGAGCAATGGAATTGTAATTTTCTGAGTAATCCATGATTTGATATTCGTCGTTAAGATAAACACCACTTTGAATTTGTAATAATTGAAATTGGCTAAACTTCATTTTTATGTCATTAATATTAAGAAAATTGGCATTCTTAAAAGTTTTATCCTTGTCTTTATTTATTCCTATTATCGATTCTGAATTCAAACAACCAATAAGTAAGTAGCCTCCTGTTTTTAACACTCGAAAAATCTCTTGAACTACAATGTCTATATTTTCAACGAATTCAAGCATTGTTATCGAACTAACCATATTAAAACTGCTATTTTTAAAAGGAATATTCTCTGAATTGCCTATGGTTAATTCGCAGTTTAAATTTTTCAGCTTTGCAATATTTAGCATGGATTCTGAAATGTCAATACCTGTTACCTCAAAATTATTATTGAGAAAGAACTCTGTCCAATGGCCTGTTCCACAACCCAATTCCAACATTCTTTCTTTAGAAATATCGTTTAATAATCCTAAAATAATCTCCTTTTCAATATTGTCAACGGTTTTTCCTAATTCGGTTTGGTAATATATGTCATAAGTGTTTGCGATTTGTGTGCTGTTAAAAACATTCATAATTTATTAGATCAATTTTTAATAAGTAATTTTGTCGATAGTATTAGGAACAAAAAAAATGCTTTAGGTTTTTCTAAAGCACTTTTTATTGTTTTATAAATTTCAGTGAGTGATTTTATCCTCTTCCAGTATTCTTTTTGCTAAATCTAAAATTGTCGTATCATCCAGTTCTACAATGCCTCCATCGGGGCCTTGTTCAACATGAATACCTACAGACTTTCCTCTCTCGTAGTTTTGACCTCCAAAATAGTTGCGAACAGTATCCGCGCTAAGATTCAACTCATCAGCAATTGCATGAATACTTCCATCGGGAAGACTGTCCTTGATCTTCCGAAGTTGATTAAATGTGATAGTCGCTGTCATAATAAAAATATTTATATGAAAGTTAATTGTTTGCAACTAAAAATAAAAAAAATAAACCAATAAAGGAAATATTAAACAACAAACTAATCGTTTTTTAACAATAAATTAAGGTTCAGGTTCTATTTAAAACTCTAGAAATATTAGCCATGAAGCCTCACCATAAGCTTAGCAACAATTAATAGTGTAATCATCATCGTAGTAAAAACAAAGATGATTAGTTTTTTATCTGCACTATTAAATTTTTGAGATATTAATTTTTTGAGTTCAATTATTGGTCTTTTCGATAACTCAATTTTATTGTAAGTTCTTAAATATATTTGATAAACAAGTATGGCAACGCCAATTCCTAGTAAGCCTCCACCTAAAATATCTCCTAGATAATGCAATCCTAGATAAATTCTTGAATAGCTATTAATAAGAGCCCAAATAAAAATGACAATTGTTAGTGGCTTGTATCTGAATAAAAGGGATGAAAACATCGCTAATCCAAATGAGTTTGCCGCATGTGAGGAAACAAACCCATATAATCCGCCTTTTCTGCCATTAACCAAATGCACCAATCCTTCTAATAAGGGATTCTGAGATGGTCTTAAACGTTGGAATCCATCTTTAAATATTTGCGAAGATATTTGATCACATAAAACCACCATCAGAATAATAAAAAGGATTGTTATCCAACTTTTTTGACCTTGTTGTTTGATGATCACATAAAGTATTGATGCATATAAAGGTAGCCATATCAATGTATCAGTATACATATAAAAGAAATGGTCTCCAAACGAATTGTGAAGCGAGTTTAGATATAAGAATAGGTTTTGATCTAAACTCATAATATTTAAAAATAATGTCATTTTTGTGTTTTTTGAAAATTAACGAATCATTATATGAAGATATTGAAAAGTCTAATAAATTAATCATTCAGACTAATATTTTGACCTATTTTGCTCCTTTTTTTAAAATATAAAATAGTTTGGCTAAATTTGTAGAATCTTTTAAGGATTTGTTCTAAAATTAAACATCGATTTATTTCTTGTTTAATTGTTAAAATAGAATGATAATGATTGATAACTGTACTATTTAGCATTGTATTGGAGGACAAAGTGAATTTTGAAATTAATAGGATTATTTAACTAAGTATAGTGTGAAAAAAAAGGTGTTATTTATAATCAACCCATTTTCAGGATTGGGCAAGCAAAATACAATTGATCAGATGATTAGTAAAGAACTAAATCCTGTCGATTGGAATTGGGACATTGCTTTTACCAAAAATGAAGGGCATGCAACTGTGATTAGTAAAGAGGCATCACAAAAATATGATGTAGTAGTTGCTGTTGGTGGTGATGGTACTGTTAACGAAGTTGCCACTGGATTGATTGGAACGCAAACCGTGATGGGTATTATCCCTGCCGGATCGGGGAATGGCTTGGCAAGGCATTTAAATATCCCTCTTAAAGTTAATCGTGCTCTTCAAATGTTTAATCAGTACCAAGTGATGGCTATTGATGTAATTAATATTAATAATCGATATTCCTTTAATGTTTCAGGGGTTGGTTTCGATGGGCATATCAGTCATTTGTTTGCAAAAGAAAAAAATAGGGGGCCATTAAAATATATTAAGCTTATAACCAATGAGTTTGCAAAGTATAAATCGCGAAAGTATCGAATTACAATTGATGATGAAGTCATTGAGCACGATGCATTCTTAATTAGTTTGGCTAACTCAACTCAATATGGAAATAATGTTCACATTGCTCCTGGTGCGGTAATTGATGATGGATTAATAGATGTTTGCGTTATTCGGGATTTCCCTAAAGTTACTGCTCCAGCACTGTTGTTAAGTTTATTTGATCAAACCATTGATCAAAGTAAATACGATGAGATTTTTTTGTGTAAGAAGGTAACCATTGAATCGGATCAAGATTTAATGGCGCACATCGATGGGGAAGCTTTTATTGCTGGTAAACGGTTATATGTTAATGTGATGCCTTTGGCTTTAAATGTAATGGTGCCCAATAACCAATTTCTAAATAGTTCGCTTTTTTATCAATTGCAGGACATGGTACCCACAATACCATCGCTTTATCGTAAAAAGTAGGTTTTTAATCTCAACAACCCTGGGGGGTGGATGACATTAAATTTACAGGTGTTTGAAACTAATTTTTTTAGAACTATTTTTGAAGTTATTGAATTTAATGGTGTTTTATATTTAGTGTCGGCACGAAAGCTCCTGCTTTTTCTGTCTTTGATAAGAAAACGTTAAGGCCAAGGCTTTCAAAGTTTTTGAAACCAAGGAGTTTACTATTTGTAAATGACTGTTTCGAAAATGAGCGTAACGCAGTATTTGGCGTTTTCTTGCAAATACTATTTATGAATTTTACTTTGGATTCGTTATCATCAATAAAAATCTACAAGAATGGAAGTATAGGGCACAGGATTTTGTAAAATAAAAATTCCCTTCATAATATGAGCATTGGCTTAAAAGTTTACCCCCCCGAAAGTCATAAAATTTACAGAGGTTTAGTAATGAATGCTGGCTGGTTTCCCATTGATGTTGCGTATACGCCCATGGATCACATAGCTAAGCTGTTTTATAATCGAAATCATTCCGAATGTGGGGACGCTTTGGGGCGGTATAGCGCCGAAGTGTCCTTAACGGGAATTTATAAAGCCTTTGTTATGATTGCCAATCCACAGTATTTAATGCGTAGAGGCACCACCATGATGTCGACTTATTACAAGCCTTGTAATATAGAAATACAAGAATCGGGAGCTAAAAGAGTTGTTTTGCACATTACATCGTTTCCAATTATCTCAAAAGTATTTGAGTACAGGGTTGCAGGATGGTGTAAGCGTGCATTAGAAATATCGGGAGGTAAAAATGTGAATTATCGAATTACAAAATCGCTCATGTCAGGTGCTCCTGAAACCGAAATTGTTTTTTCTTGGAGTTAGATTCGTGTCTTAAATACATAAAAAATGCGACCCAATAAGAGTCGCTTTTTTTTACTATTTCCTTCTATACAATGGAATTTTTATCATATTTAATAGTCCAACTTGAGAGGATAAAATTAAAATAGCTCCTGCTATTAATTGAAGGGTTATTTTATCGGAAAAGAATATTACACCCATAGCACCAGCCATAACAATTCTTGAAGATGATATTAAACTACCTTTCGAAGCTTCAATAAAGCGATATCCATATGTAATAAGTAATTGAGCAGCAATCCCCAATAAAGCTGAAATGATTATGAAAATCCATCGAACGTAATTTGGATTTTCCCAAATAGGAGCCAAAAATATTGCATTAATAAAAACTCCAGTAATCATTAAATAAAAAATGATTAAAGATGTAGAATCTGTTTTACGTGCCTGCCTGAGTGCAATAACTGCTATACTTGCTGTTACACCTGATAAAAAGGCAAAAATATCACCCGGATTAATGGCCGAAAAATCGGGATGGACAATTAAGTAAACTCCAATTAATGCCAATAATACAAAAATAATATTCCGAGTTTGAAATTTTTCGCCAATTAATAAGGGTGCAAAAATAACCACCCATAATGGATAGGTTAAACCCAACATGTTGGCATTGGTTACGGTAGTGAATTTAAGTGAGTAGAAAAATAGCATGGCCGAGATAGTATTAAAAACAGCTCTCCATGCCACCATTTTTTTATTGACCGGCTTAAATGAGACATTTGATTTCTTTAGCATAACATATCCAATAACGGAACCCATTAGGAAGCGAAAAAAGGTAATTTGTATACCTGAAATATTCGAATCCTGCACAACGTATTTTGCAAATACAGATGAAGTTGCGAAGCAAAACTCAGCCATTAATATGAAAATAGCTCCTTTAAGTAGAGCTCTTTTATGATCCGAAGTGCTTGATGTTATTTGATTCACTTTAATAAAATTGAAGGAAATAGTTGATTTTATGTAGAACTACTTTTTGAAAAATTTGAGTGCAAAGTAAAGCATTATTAAATATCTACTCATGATAACTTTGGGGTAGAAATTTATTTTTTAATTCTTTAAGAAGTAAAGGAATGTTGCCGTAAATTGTTCAAAGCAAAATATTGGCTTTTTTTAGTTTTATATTTTTTTGCTACGATTGTTATCTTTGTTGATTGGAATTAATAAACGAACAGAATATGTCAACAATAAAAGTAGGTTTGGTTCAACAAAAAATGTCGAATAATGTAAGTGAAAACATACAAAAACTAACATTAAATATTAAAAAGTTGGCAGCAGAAGGGGCTCAATTAATTGTACTGCCAGAATTACATAACTCACTGTATTTTTGTCAGACTGAGGATGTTAATATGTTTAATTTAGCTGAAACAATTCCTGGATCATCAACAGAATATTATGGCGAATTAGCCAAACAATATAACGTAGTGCTAGTAACCTCACTTTTCGAAAAACGAGCGCCTGGTTTGTATCACAATACTGCAGTGGTTTTTGAAACGGATGGTTCTATGGCTGGTAAATATCGAAAAATGCATATTCCTGATGATCCGGCTTATTACGAAAAGTTTTATTTCACTCCGGGAGACTTAGGATTTGAACCTATTGCTACATCAGTTGGGAAATTGGGTGTTTTGATTTGCTGGGATCAATGGTATCCCGAAGCTGCGCGCTTAATGGCTATGAGGGGAGCTGATGTACTTATTTATCCAACAGCAATAGGATGGGAAAGTACCGATGAACAGACTGAAAAACTGCGTCAACAAGATGCTTGGGTTATTTCGCAGCGTGGGCATGCGGTTGCCAATGGATTACCAGTAATATCTGTTAATCGCGTAGGTCATGAAGCTGATCCATCGGGAGTTACAAATGGAATTGAGTTTTGGGGACATAGTTTTGTTGCTGGACCACAAGGCGAATTATTAGAAAAAGGCTCAAATGATAAAGAACAAAATTTGCTTGTGATGGTTGATTTAAAACGATCAGAAAATGTGAGGCGTATATGGCCATTTTTTAGAGATCGTAGAATTGATGCTTATCAAGGCATTGTTCAACGTTTTTTAGATAATTAATTTGTGTAGCAATGGTATTGACAAAAGGAAAATATAGAGGAAGCACCGTTCCCAATAAATACTTCTTATTTATTGGTTTGACTTTAATTGCATTAGGAGTAGTTGTTAATTTGGCAAGCGGGCGCGTCGTTTATGGGTATACAATTTTAGGTATGGGCGGTGCATTAAAAGGAGTTTATCTTTACCAATCGGTCAAAGCTGGGTTGATAATTTTAGGCAGTTCAATTTATTATTTAGGAATTGGAATGGGGCTGATGGTGATATCTCAAATACTTAAATTTACTGATTCTTGGAGTCATTCAATTGAGTATATTCTGATTGCAGGAATTGTTTTTAAATCGATTTTTGTGATTCAAGTTGTTTTTAAAACACGTAAAAAACGGATTGAAACAAAGCAAGTTATTTGAGCACATAAGGTAATATTCTAACGTATTCGATGGATTGAGGAGTTACTTTTACCTCTACTGGAATAATCTCCACGCCTTGTTTTTCTGCTAAAATTAGGCCGTTTGCGTAATCAGGATCAATTTCCACCGCAGGTGCAAAAATATCCACATCCATGCGCTGAATGATGTATAGCATCACACATCGATATCCCTCTTTCTTCAAATCCATGAGACCATGCAAATGCTTGAGTCCTCGGGTTGTTTTGGCATCGGGAAACAATGCAAATTCGTTGTGTTTGTACGTTACGTTTTTCACCTCCACAATACATGTTTCTTGCTCGTTTTGTGCAACAATGTCAAAACGGCTATTGGCAAATGTAACTTCGCGGCTTACCTTGTTATAGCCGCATAAAGGAGCAATTATTTGATTTGTAATAGATTCGAATGCAAATGTATTGGGGTTGTTAGTATTTATACCAACCCAATTGTCATTTATTTTAATCATCTCCCAAGTGAATTGAGTTCGTCGCAAAGGATTGTTAGCTGGTGAAAGGTAAACCTCAGCGCCGATTTCGATGCAGCTTTTCATGGATCCACTGTTGGTGCAATTAGCGGTTATTATTTCGCCTGAATCCAATTGAATATCAGCTAAAAAGCGTTTGTATCTGTTAATCAGTTTCCCATGAATGAGTGGAGATGTGAAATTCATTTTTTGTGAGAAATTATGGAATTACTATTTTTACAGCAATTTTTACAAAGATAGGTTTTTCAATATCAGATCATCGAACCTAATTTCACTAAAGTCAAAATAAATTAATAGAGTGCTTTTTGTTTATGAATAAAATTCCTTGTCGCGAAAAATGTGGAGCTTGTTGCATTCAGCCAAGTATTTCATCTTCAATACCAAGTTTGAATGGAGGTAAACTAGGTGGTGTAAAATGTATTCATTTGTTAGATGATTTGCTTTGTGGTATTTTTCATTCGCCTGATAGACCAGCGGTTTGTGGAGGTTTTCAGGCCGATACTTTTGTGTGTGGTTATTCGCGACGTGAGGCCATGACTATTTTGGGCGATTTGGAAGGAGTTGGTTATGACGAATCTAACGATGAATATCGACACTTTAATTAGTCTTTGACGTTTTCATGCAAAGACTAATTAAGTCACTCCAAATTTTGTTTGTTTGATATAAGGATTATATCCCCAATTAGTATCTAACAAGACAGATGTTTGGCGGTTTGTATCAAATCATTTATTTTGAACTTAATTAATTTCTCTACTTTTGACAAGCTTAAGTTCTCATATTTTAGGATGAATTGCCATTGCAAGGGAATTAATAAATAATCGACATCAAAAAACACCATCAAATGGAATCCATAATTAGTTACGATTTAAAAAAGATATTTACAGAACAACCAACTCTTCAACATTTATTTGTTGCAATCTCGTTTATAACAGTCGCCTTATTGTTAGGTTTATTTATTCGGAAGTTTCTAATGAATTGGCTCTTTCGGGTAGCTCAAAAATCACGTTGGAAAGGCGATGATGTGTTATTAAAAGCATCGAACGGTATATTAGAATTCTTTTTTGTTGTAGGGGGATTATACTTAGCAGTTTATTATTTTCCTTTCATACCTCGAGTTGAATCGGCGTTATTTAAAGTTCTGGAGATTATTTCCACCTTGCTTATTACTGTCATTTCTTCTCGCATTGCCATTGGATTTATTAATGCCTATCAAGATAATCAAGATCGCGAATCGTCCTCGTCTTCTCTATTTGTTGTTGTTATAAACGTTGTAGTCTATTCGATGGGTGTTTTAATCATTCTATCGTCTCTTGGCATATCAATTGCCCCTTATTTAACCGCCTTAGGGGTTGGCGGTTTAGCGGTTGCTTTGGCGTTACAGGACACCTTATCGAATGTATTTGCAGGTCTTCAAATATTAGCTGCTAAAAATATTTCTCCAAACGATTATATACAGCTTGAAAATGGCGATGAAGGTTATGTTATTGATATTAATTGGCGTAGCACAACTATTCGAGCACTGCCTAATCGTATGATTATCATTCCGAATAATAAATTAGCCGCATCAACGGTTAAAAATTTTAGTAAACCCGATTTGGAAATATCTGTATTGGTTGATGTTGGTGTGAGTTATAATAGTGATTTAGAACATGTTGAGCAAGTAACTATCGATGTTGCCAAGTCGATTATGAAAAGGGTAGAGGGAGGCGTGACTGATTTTGAGCCTTTCACGAGATATCATACTTTTGATGCTTATAGTATTAATTTTTCGGTTATAATGCGAGCCCATCAATTTGTTGATCAATATATGATTAAGCATGAGTTTGTAAAACTCCTTCATAAACGTTATCAGGAAGAAGGAATTGAAATTCCGTTCCCAATTACCACAGTTATGATGTCGAAATCCTCAGAATCAGCTATAAAATAGATTTACGTACTGAAGTTTTAAAAAGATAGTTGCACTTTAATATTTTTACATATATAGAAATTAGCATAGCCACGAATAGTTTTATTTCGTGACTATCTATTAATCTTTATTTTAAATATTTTTTAATGTGTCTAGGCGATTTGTTAAATAAATCGATAATTTTATATTTAAGTACTTCGTTGGAAATAATGTCGTATTTTATTTAGCTAATAGATTCACTAAGAGCACAAACGAAAAACAATAAATAGGTCTGAAACCTTAAGTCAGCAATAAAACCATAAAGTGATGGAAAAAAACAAACCTCTTTTAAGAAATACTAATTGCTATACGGTTTTATTATTGTTGGTTATAAGTCTGAATATTACCTGCTTAACAGCTCAGAGCAAGCTCTTAACCAAATCGAAAAAAGCAATCGAAAGTTATGAATTTGCTAAAGCTGATTATTATAGAGGGAAATACGATCAAGCTTTAACTAATATTAATCAAGCCATTTCGAAGGATAAGCGTTTTATTGAAGCTCATTTGTTAAAAGCTGAAATTTTCTTTTCTACACATCGATATCAAAATGAAAAAGATGCTTGGCTAAATGTTATCTCAATCGATTCGTTTTATTATAAACCAGCTTATTATAATTTGGGAGTGGTTGATTTTAATTTAGGTAATTACGACCAATCAGAAATATGGTTTAATAAATACAATCAGTTATCACAAGGCGATAAAAACAAAATAAAAACCAGCTCATGGTTGCTGCGAATATCATTTGCCAAGGAAGCTGTTTACAATCCCAAACAAGTACTGCCGGTTAATGCTGGTCCACAAATAAACAGCCGTTACGACGAGTACTGGCCAAGCTTAACAGCTGACGAGAAAACAATGGTTTTTACGGTTTTAGTTCCACGAGATTCTATTGAATTTTTAAGTGGTCAAATGTCGAAAACCGCTTCGAATTTTCAAGAGGATTTTTATCTCTTAATAAATAAAAATGGATGGCAAATGCGCGAAACAGCTTTACCTCCATTGAATTCCCCTAACAACGAAGGTGCTCAAACACTTTCGGCCGATGGTAATATGATGTTTTTTACAGCTTGTGGTCGTTCCGGAGGATTGGGGAGTTGCGATATTTGGTTCTCGCGTCGAATAAATAACGGATGGAGTCAACCATTAAATATTGGAGCCCCAGTAAACACTCCTTTTTGGGAGTCGCAGCCTAGTTTTTCATCTGATGGTAAAACTCTATTTTTTGTGAGTAACCGCACAGGAGGTTATGGGAAAAAAGATATTTGGCAGGCATCCATAGTTGGTTTTCGCGATGATAGCACACCTATTTTCGGCCAGTTAACGAATTTAGGTGAGATGATTAATACGGATGGAGATGAGAATTCACCGTTCATGCATTTCGATAATCAAACCCTTTACTTCTCATCTGATGGATGGCCTGGGATGGGGCAAATGGATTTGTTCTTGTCGCATCGCGATTCGTTAAATAACTGGCACGAACCTAAAAACTTAGGATATCCTATCAATTCGTCCAACGATGAGATAGGTTTGATTGTTAATGCATCAGGTAACAAAGCATATTATTCGTCAGATGGTTTAACCGATGGTTATGGAGGAAAAGATATTTATTGGTTTGATTTGCCCGTTGATTTAAAGCCGAACCCTGTTTCATATGTTAAGGGTGAAATTTATGATGATGAGACAAAACTGCCTTTAAAGGCTGATTTTGAATTGATTAATTTAAAATCTAAAAAAACTGAAATAGAATCGCAAAGTAGGGCTGATGATGGGAGTTTTTTATTGTGTTTAGCTCCTGGTAATAACTATGGATTAAATGTATCAAAAAAAGATTATTTGTTTTACTCAGGGAATTTTAATCTCGAAAAGGTTCATGGATTGCAGGATCCCAAAACACTTGTGATTTATTTAAAACCAATTAAAAAGGGGTCATCTATTATCCTCGAGAATGTATTTTTCGATACCGATTCGTTTAACTTACGACCTGAATCAGATGTTGAATTACAGAAAATAGTTCAGTTTTTATCGGTAAATACTACGCTGTCGGTTGAAATACAAGGGCATACCGATAATGTTGGAAATGCGCAATATAATTTAGACTTGTCGACAAAACGCGCTTTGTCAGTCTATTCTTATCTTAAAGTTAATGGTGTTCAACCATCGAGATTGCAGTATAAAGGTTTTGGTATGCAAGTGCCAATTAGCGATAATACTTCTCCCGAGGGAAGAGCCAAAAATCGACGCACCGAGATGGTTGTAATTAAATAGTTGTCGGCACGAAAGCCCCAAGTATTATCGATAAATCTTCATAAAAACCTAAGTGTAATAAAAAAGCTCAGTAACCAATTAATATGTGGTAGCTGAGCTTTTAAAATATGTTGATTGGTTTTTATCGAATTGGGAGCTTATGCATTTAAAAATTTTGAGAGCGTATCCATTAATATTTGCAATCGAATGGGTTTGGCTAAATAGTCATCGCATCCTGCTTCAAGGCATTTTTCTTTTTCGCCCGACATAACATGAGCAGTTTGAGCAATGATTGGAATTTTTGGGTCAATCGCTTTTATTTGCCTTGTAGCAGTATAGCCATCCATAATAGGAAGCTGAAGATCCATTAATACCAAGTCAATTGTGTTTTCTTTAAACATAGTAACGGCCTCTTGGCCATCTTTTGCCCATAAAATTTTAGCATTTGTTTTACGTAGAGCAGCATCAAAAAATATTTTGTTGGTATCCACGTCTTCAACAACTAAAATAACCTTATCACCCCAGTTTTGAACCAATGCTTTATTAATATTCTCAGAGCTATTATTCATTTTTTTAATTTCAATATTCGTATTAACGAAATTAGGGTTTGTTTACTAATAATCCAAACGATGCATAGGATAATATTTTTTTATTTCATAGCAAAGTAATGTGTTTATTTTCTTAAACTATGGTTTATTTTTTTGCTCTTCTGCTTTTTAATGGATCATAATAGAGGTAAGTTTGTTGTTAAAATGTGCTGGGAATTAAAGGAATTATTTTTTGAATATTGATTAAGCTCGTTTGACTTAATTTCAAGCAAAAGACATTGGTAATTGAATAAGTTGTTTTTATGTTACGATTTTTGTTTTTAGCAGTATACTTCAATCTATTTTTGATAATTGGGTTTTGTCAAAATATTAATGATATTTATAATAAACTAACACTGGAGCAGAGAGTTGCTCTTTTATTTTTACCCAGTGAGACGAATTGGAAATCTTCTGTCGATATTAATTCTCCAATGCAACTTCCTATATCAGGGAAAAGAGTTGTATATAGGTTGGGATATGCCAATAATTCTGAAATGTCTGATGTTATTTCAGCTCAAACTATTGAAGCATCAGATATTTTATTAGTCAAAGAGCTATTTTATCAACAATTAAACCAAAATACCAATACAATTGGATTAATAGTTTCAAGCTTAGGGCTAGAGTCTTGGATGTTAAATAAAAACACCAAAATTCCTTTCGTGCAATACATGTGTTTGATGCTTAATTCTAAGTTAAACAATAAAACTAACCAATTGGAAGCTTGGGGTGTTATCCCTTTCCCATCTGTTTTTGTTACCAATTCAGTTGTAAATAATGAATTTAATACTCAAGGTATTTATAAGTCAAATATTTTGATGTTGAAGGATGGTTTGCCTTTGAATGCAAATAAAACTGAATTGGGTTTTACTTTTAAAGATATAATGGAAGAGAACTTGCTTTTTATCTCCGATAATTTAAATCGGGATATTAAAATGGTAGCGAAAGCCATTTCTGATAATTTAATCAGTGAAAAATTGATTGAAGAAAGAGTGAAATACCTTTTATCAGCTTTGATCAATCGAAGGTTTGAATCCAAACAATTGAATAATAGTAGTGATGATAATCTAACCTATTATCGCAATCGAGTGATCGAAAATTCGATTGCGTTAGTTCGTAATCAAAAGCATCTGATTCCAATAAATTTTACAGAAATAAGTAGCTTATCTGTTATTGATCAGCGAGCTAAGAAAAATAGTTCTGCTAAAGAAATTGCCTCCTTTCATTATTATATTACTCAATGGGTTGATAAAATCGCTGATTTAAGTCTGAATCAAGGAAAATCACCTTTGTTTGTTTTTTTATGCGATAACATAAATCAATTGGCATCTTCGGCATTGAATTCGTGGCAATTAAAAAGTAAATATCCCAACTCGAGGATTGCTTTAATATTAGCATCTCAAATAAATGCTTCCAATTATGTAGCCAATGATTACTCTTGTTTTGATGCAATTATTCTTGGCTATCAATCTGATGCAACAACTGTTGATTTATGCGTGCAAGGTTTGTTCGGAGGTATTAGTTTAAAAGGGAAGTCGGTGGTTTCGCTGAAAGGATTTATGGAGAGAAACAATCAGTTAATGTTAAATAAATGTCGTTTGAAATTTGGAATGCCAACCGAAGTGGGGATGGTGGCTGATAGTTTGATTAAGATAGATAAAATGATTAGAGATGCAATTGATTTAGATGCTGCGCCAGGTGCTCAAATAATAATAGCCCGAAATGGCACTGTAGTCTATCGAAAAGCATTTGGGAAATGCTCCTACGTAACTAACGAACCTGTTGATTTTGGAAAATTATACGATATCGCTTCGGTCACTAAAATAATGTCCACCACACCAATGGTAATGCACTTATTTGAAAACAAACGAATTGATTTAAATCAAACGTTGAAAGAGCTGCTTCCTGGCGCCGACAACAGTAATAAGGCCACTATTACTCTGCAAGAATTGTTGATTCATAAAGCCGGTTTACCTGCGAGTATGCCAACTTTTTTCACTTTAATTGATAGGCAAAACTTGGATGGGAATTTAGTTAGTAAAAAACGCACGGGACAGTTTTCGATTCAAATAGATGAAAGGCTTTTTTTAAATTCAAACATTAAGATGCGAGCTGATTTGCTTGCATCAAAACAAGACACGAGTTTTAGCATTGAAACGGCCAAAGGTTTATATTTAAATAAAAACTACTTGGATTCGATCTATTTCTTGATGTTAACGGCAAGGGTTGATCCTCTAAAATCTTATAAATATAGCGATATGGGACTTTGTTTTTTGCAACGAGTGATTGAGCTAAAAGAGAAAAATAAATTGAATGATTTAGTTGATTCAATATTTTATAAACCCATGGGTATTGAAGCCATGACTTACTTACCATTAAAAAGGTTTAGTCCTTCGCTTATTGTTCCTACCGAATATGATCATGCTTTTCGTAAGCAGTTACTGCGTGGATATGTTCACGATCCAGCTGCTGCATTATTGGGTGGCGTTTCGGGGAATGCAGGATTATTTTCGAATGCTGATGAGATGGCCAAAATGATGCAAATGTATTTAAATGATGGGGTTTATGGACAACAACGATATTTTCAACCTCAAACGGTTCAGCTATTTACCAATCCGGGGATAACATCTATCCGCAGGGGATTGGGTTTCGATAAACCAGAAACAGATCCTGATAAAGTGAGTCCTGTTTGCGGAGAGGCATCGCCCAAATCGTTTGGACATTTAGGATTTACAGGAACCATTGCCTGGGCCGATCCCGAGACAGGTTTGGTATTTATTTTCCTTTCGAACCGAGTGAATCCTTATGGTTGGAATAAAAAGTTGACTGAGAGTAATGTGCGATCGAAAATAATGAGTCAGGCATATAAATCGATTGCGCCAGTTAAAAAATAGATTGATACTACCTTGGAAATGAGAAATATGCCGAATAGACTTCTGATACTTATTTTAACATTACTATTTTGTTCAAATAAGTATGGTCAGACAATAAATCAAGGGAGTAAAAGTAATTCAAGAAATACAGTATATGGTGAATTGTTAGGTAGTGCTGGATATTTATACAATGTAACCTAAGATCGAATTGTCCTTACAAAAGAGAAAAATAATATTTCGGTTGGCTTAGGAGTTCAATATTTTCCTTCTTCGTATATTGCAAGTGATAACATCTTTTGTATATCTCCCCAGATTAATTGTTTTTATGGGATAAAGCACCATTTTGAGACTGGCTTGGGCGTTGCATATGATTTTATTAGTAAAGATTTTTTTATCCCTATTCGAATTGGTTATAGATATCAAAAGCCAAATGGGGGATTGTTTTATAAAATTGGATTTACACCATTGCTATCAAAATCTTATCCAATATTTGGAGAAGGATTTTCAATTATTCCTTGGGCAGGCTTAGCATTTTGAATATACATTTTGAAAGATAACGTATTGTTATACACCCAAGCATAGCATTATCCAGCATTGTAAGTCGAGTTTTATTGAGATGTAAATAGAAGCAGAGGAAAAACATATTGAAACAACTAAATGGTACCATCAAAATTGACATAAATGGCAACAAAACCCTAGTTTCTCATTTGTAAAGGTGAAGATGATTCCGTTTTTGCTATTTCTCATCATCTGATGTTAAAAACCTGGACCCCGATTGTTTTTGTTTGGACATGGAGACTAAAGATATTCAAGTTTATTCTTCCGTCGTATACTCCAAAGCATTCAAAAGGGAGATAAAGCTTGCCGTGGCCATCTTCTTCAAAGATGGAAAAGAGATTGCACGTAAACTTTACTTCTCTACAGATATAGAGCTGGACGGAGAAAAAATTGTACGCTACTACCGTTCCCGTTTCCAAATTGAATTCCTATACAGGGATGCTAAGCAGTTTACTGGGCTTACGACTTGTCAGGCACGAGGCGAGAAGAAACTTGACTTCCATTTTAACGCTGCGCTTACTGCTATTAATTTGGCTAAACATGACTGGTTGTCCAACAAAGACAACTGCTCTAAACCGTTTTCCATGGCCAACTATAAAACATTGTACAACAATACATTGATGCTCGAACGATTTATGTGCAGGTTTGCTATTTATCAAAACACTGCTAAAAATCAAAAAATTGTCAAAGAATTATTGGAATACGGCAAAATTGCCGTTTAAAATCTAACGGACTATTGAATTAATTAACTTGATTTTTATAGATGCCAAATGCAAGGGAAATGAGAAAATATTACATAACCCCTTGACTTATTAAATTTTAAATTCCCTGTCAGGGGATAAATATCAATAGAGAATTAATGCTGAGATAATTTGTTCCCCAGAGGGGATTAACCTAAATGCATGAATGTTAATGCCCTACGGGAAAAACAATCAATCGTACATGATTTTCTATTGATATTAATTCCCTACGGGAAAATTAGAAAATAAAGCTGCTTAAGTTTTTCCGCAGACCCTAAGTATTCGAATTTCTAGTGCGAGTTGAATCTTCTTACTTTTTGTTTTGATACAAAAAGCAACAAAAAAATCAAGATGAAACGATGCTACTACCACCATAGCCTTCTCCTGCTCGCCGTTTCATCATAGCCAACGCGCTTTCGCTACGCGATTTGGGATTTTAAGAACTAAACGCAGAGGCAGAATGACGCACATGGTTTATGTAAAAAAAATAGACAATCCACGAATCGAAGATCGACGGAGTCAATTAAAGAAATTTTTTTCATCAAACGCAGACAAACTGATTTAACAATACCGCACTCCACACACAGCTGCGAAGCATAAAACAAAAAAAATTCCATATAAGGCGGAGTGCTGTTTGAGTGAAGCGCAGCGGAACGAGTTCAGTCCGTCAAGCCTTTTTTGGTTACTTTTTTGGGCGCAAAAAAGTAATGAAAGAATTAAACACTGAGACAGAGAACCGTTGAAGCATTACCTATCTGCCAAGCTTTTTCCTTTTACCTCAAAAATTGCTATATTTCGAAAATAAAACATCACATATCTTTTCAACTAAAGAATTTACTATTCAACATCCGATAAAAGCTTAAATCATGAAAATTCATTTCAACTTACTATTTATCATTCTTTGTTTTTCATTCAGTATAAGATTACAAGCGCAAGCTGAACACCAAATCCGTTTAAACGATAATTGGAAATTTCTAAAAAGCGACATTGGTGGAATTTGGGAAGCAGTAAGAGCAGTAAGAGAAGGCTTTCCCGAAAGCGTGCCTTTATGGGAAAATGTATCACTCCCACACTGCTTTAATGCGACTGATGCTGTTGACCCCGATGTAAATTACTACCAAGGCCCAGGTTGGTATAAGAATCAAATATCAATAAACAATCCATATACCAATGGTCGCACATTACTTCATTTCGAAGGATCTGGACAAAAAACCGATGTTTATATTTACACCACTAAAGTAGGATCTCATGTGGGTGGCTATAACGAATGGACTGTCGATATTACAAATGCAGTTAAGAGCTTTTTAGCCGATTCGAGCGCATCAAAACGCTACAATGGCAAAATACCTCTATCAATTAAATGCGATAATTCTAGAGATCTTGAAATGATTCCTTCAGACCTATCTGATTTTAATGTCTACGGAGGAATTTATCGATATTTAAACTTGGTTTATGTTCCAAATTTATCAATCGAAAGGTTGTATGCCGATGCAAAAACTGATAGCAAAGGCAAAATTGGCCAACTTGATTTAAATGTTAAAATTAGGAATCATTCAAATATTACTAATGCTCAAGTTTTAATTGAAATTATTGATCCTAAAGGTAAAATTCTTAGTAAAGAGACCAAGACTATCGACTTAAAATCGAACATGATACCTGTTTATAGTGGTGAAATAAAAAAACCTTTATTGTGGTCACCTGATCAACCCAGCCTTTACACTAGCAAGATAACCATATCATCTAGCGAAGGGAGTCAAATCGTAATTGAAAAATTTGGATTCCGCCATTTCGAATTTGTCGAAAAAGGCCCTTTTATACTCAATGGCACACGTCTGCTTTTACGAGGTACTCACCGACATGAAGATCATGCAGGTGTTGCTGCAGCAATGACCGAATCGATGATTCGTGCCGAAATGAAATTGATGAAAGAGATGGGAGTTAATTTCATTCGATTAGGTCATTACCAGCAATCCCGAATTGCACTAAATCTATGCGATAGCTTAGGCATTTTTGTTTGGGAAGAGATACCTTGGTGTAGAGGAGGATTAGGTGGTGAAACATACAAGCAACAAGCCCGAAACATGCTTACCGATATGATCGACCAACATCGCAACCATCCGGCAATTATTATTTGGGGCTTAGGTAACGAAAACGATTGGCCAGGTGATTTTCCTGAATTTGATGAAGTAAAAATCCAAAACTTCATGACCGAATTGAATTCACTTGCTCACCAACTCGACAACACAAGAAAAACGGCCATCCGCCGTTGCGATTTTTGTAAAAATATTATCGACATTTACTCCCCATCTATTTGGGCTGGTTGGTATCGAGGGGTTTTCACCGAATACAAGGATATTACAAAAAAGGAGGTCATGAGTGTTGATCATTTTTTCCATGCCGAATGGGGTGGCGATAGTCATGCTGGGCGTCATTCCGAAAGCCCTGACAAGGGTTTACAATCCATAAAAACAGGAACAGGAGCTGATGAGAGATTAGGTGACGCTTCGTTATATGGTGGTGCTGCCAGAGTTTCGAAAGATGGGGATTGGAGCGAATCATATATCTGTAATTTGATTGATTGGCATTTAAAAGAACAACAAACCATGCCCTATTTAACTGGATCTGCCTATTGGCCTTTCAAAGATTTCTCAACACCCGTTCGACCTGAAAACCCAATTCCCTATGTGAATCAAAAAGGCGTTATAGAGCGCGATTTCACAAAAAAAGAGGCCTATTATGTATTTCAATCATGGTGGACAACCAAACCCATGGCTCATATTTATGGTCATAGCTGGCCAGTTCGTTGGGGCGAAAAGGATGAAGCTAAAATGGTGAAGGTCTATTCTAATTGCGACGATGCCGAATTATTCGTTAATGGCGTTAGTCAGGGAGTAAAAAAACGTAACATCGAAGATTTCCCAGCAGAAGGATTAAGGTGGAATGTCATCTACGCATCGGGGGAAAACACGTTAAAAGTAGTTGCGCACAAAGGAAAAACAATTATTACAGATGAGATAAAACAAAGCTATCAAACAGATAAATGGAGCGAGCCCAATCACATGACTTTGAGCAAAATAAATCAGGAGGGAGATATTGCAACCTTAGAAGTTAAGCTTTTTGACAAAAACAACATTCTATGTTTAGATGCTCGCAATCAGGTCACCTTTGGAATGACTGGCGATGGCGAATTAATTGATAATCAAGGCACTTCGAGTGGATCAAGAAAGGTTGAATTATACAATGGACGAGCAATAATAAAAATTTCGTTGCAAAATGGAATTACTGTTGCCAGTGTAAAGTGCCAAGGAATACCAACTGTTTTATTAAATCTCGATTAATTACAGTTACTAAATCACACTCCATGAAAACTCGAAATAAATACTACTTCTTATTTCTTTTTTTATTGATGATATCTTGTGGAGCTGAGAACAAAGCCATTTCGTCAACATTATCTCAACAAGTAATTGATAATATTAAAGTAAAAACCATATCTAAAGCAAATCTCTTAATACAAGAAGAGCCAGCAACAGTTACCGCGTCAAAATGCGTTAGAAGTGTTGGCGGACTCCATGATTTTTACTCAGAAGGTGATTATTGGTATCCCGACCCATCAAATATCAATGCGCCCTATGTGCAAAAAGATGGACAATCAAATCCTAATAATTTTTCGAATCATCGGCTTGCCTTAATACGACTGAGCGAAATTACGTCAACATTAACCTCAGCTTGGTTATTAACCAATAACAAAATCTATCTAAACAAAGCACTTAATCATCTTCATGCTTGGTATGTTGACCCTACCACCTTAATGATCCCAAATATGCTTTATGCTCAAGCTATTTGGGGAAGGCATACCGGAAGAGGTATTGGATTAATCGATGCCTATCACCTGGTTGAAATTGCTCAATCAGTTAAAATAATCATCGATAACAATGCGATTCCGAGTGACGAGGCGAATGAAATTAAAAGTTGGTTTAATCAGTTTTCAATGTGGATGACCACCCATCAGTATGGGATTGATGAAATGAACGCCAAGAATAATCATGGAACTTGCTGGGTAGCAACAGCGGCATCAATCGCCAATTTGTTAAATGATTCGAAGATGAAAGCGTTTTGCATCAATCGATTTAAAACCATTCTATTACCAACTCAAATGGCTCCAGATGGTAGCTTTCCTCTAGAGCTTAACAGAACTAAGCCCTATGGTTATTCTCTTTTTAATATAGATGCCATGTGCAATATCGCCCAGATTTTATCCTCCGAAAATGACAATTTGTGGAACTATAAAACACCAGATGGGTTGAGCTTAAAAAATGGAATGGATTTTATCTTCCCTTTTATCAAAAATAAAACTGACTGGCCTTATGCAAAAGATATCTACATTTGGAATGAATGGCCAGTGCGCCAATCATCTCTTTTATTTGCAGGATTAGCCTACGAAAATGCAGATTATATCTCTACATTTCTAAATTTTAATCCGAATCCCTCTCACCCAGAAGTCATTCGGAATTTACCCGTCAGACATCCCATTATTTGGCTAATAAAAAGGCCAATATCTCTCTCCTTAAATCAATAAACCTATTCAAAATGAAACCTCAGCAATTCTTTGAACTCGAAAACAATGAATATATCGAACTCAATCGATTATTAAAAACATTACAATTAGTTCAATCGGGTGGCGAAGCAAAAATGGCCATTCTCAACCACGAAGTTACTCTAAATGGCGAAACTGAAATTAGAATACGCAAGAAACTGCGTAAAGGCGATATCATTGAATTTGATGAAAACCGCATTGAAGTGCAATAAAAATAGCATTTACCTCACCTCAATCGACGAAAAAAAGGCACCCGTGAAAAACCAGATGCCCTTTGATATTTTAACGGCTTAAAACTATTTATTAACTACTTTTTTGTAGCCATAAATAGCATTCTCACCTAATTCTTCTTCAATGCGAAGTAATTGGTTGTATTTAGCCATACGATCTGAACGGCTCAATGAACCAGTTTTAATTTGACCGCTATTGGTTGCTACAGCAATATCAGCAATGGTAGAATCTTCAGTTTCACCTGAACGGTGCGAAGTAACTGACGTATAACCTGCACGATGTGCCATTTCAATAGCATCTAACGTTTCGGTTAAAGTACCAATTTGGTTTACTTTAATTAAAATAGAATTGGCAGCACCTAACTCGATACCTTTTTTCAAATAATCAACATTGGTAACGAATAAATCGTCGCCAACTAATTGACATTTATCGCCTAAACGCTTAGTAACTTTAACCCAACCTTCCCAATCGTTTTCTGAGAAACAGTCTTCGATTGAATCGATAGGATATTTAGCCACTAACTCAGCCATAAAATCAACTTGCTGATCGATAGTTAGTTTCTTACCATTCGCACCTTCGAATTTGCTATAGTCGTAAATGCCATTTTTGAAAAATTCAGAAGCAGCACAATCTAAAGCAATTGAAACATCACCACCTTCTGAGGCACGACCTGGCTTGTAACCAGCTTTTTTGATAGCATCAATAATGCTATTTAAAGCATCTTCAGTACCTTCAAGTGCTGGGGCAAAACCACCTTCATCACCTACAGCAGTACTTAAATTACGATCGTGCAATACTTTTTTCAAGCTATGAAAAACTTCTGCACCCATGCGTAATCCTTCACGGAATGTTTTAGCACCAACTGGACGAATCATAAATTCCTGAAATGCAATAGGAGCATCAGAGTGAGATCCACCATTGATGATATTCATCATAGGAACAGGAAGTGTTTTAGCATTAACACCACCAATATAGCGATACAATGGCATGCCCAGATATTCAGCAGCTGCGCGAGCTGTAGCCAAAGAAACACCTAAAATAGCATTTGCACCTAACTTGCTTTTAGTTTTGGTACCGTCCATTTCAAGCATTTTTTTATCAACAGAAACTTGATCAAGAGAAGAGTAACCAACTAATTCGGGAGCAATAACGTTGTTAACATTATCAACTGCTTTTAATACTCCTTTTCCTAAATAACGACCTTTATCACCATCGCGAAGTTCAAGAGCTTCATTTTCACCTGTTGATGCGCCACTTGGCACAGCAGCACGTCCAATAATTCCACTTTCTAGTGTAACTTCTACTTCAATGGTAGGATTACCGCGTGAATCAAGAATTTCACGGGCATGAATGTTTGCAATTTGTCCCATTGTAAATCTGTTTAATATTGTGTTTAAGAAAAAACAAAAAAAAAGGAATAAAGCATTTCTTCTTTATCCCCTCTCAATAAATTAATCTATTTGATAGAATAGAAGAAAAATCGTATGATTCTTCTTTTACTCTTCCCTAGCAGCATCTTTCACCTCTGAGCTTACAACTTTTGCAGGTGCAACATCAGCAGTAGCAGTACTTCTACGACTACGACGAGTTGTTTTCTTTTTATCATCAGAACCTTTAGATGCTTTAAGCATGTTTTCGTTATAATCAACTAACTCAATTATACAAATATCAGCAGCATCACCTACACGACTCCCTAATTTCAAAATTCGAGTATATCCACCTGGGCGATCAGCAATTTTTTCTGCAACCTCAGTAAATAACTCTTTTACAGCAACCTTATCGTGTAAATAACTAAAAACAACACGCTGTGCATTGGTTTTTGCCTCTACAGTAGTTAAGTTTTTAGTCTTATTTATCAACGGCTCAACGTACATCCGAAGTGCTTTAGCTTTCGCTAAAGTTGTTTTAATGCGTTTGTGCAAAATAAGCGAATTTGCCATGTTGGACAACATCGCTTTACGATGCGAACTGGTACGACCCAAATGGTTTATTTTTTTCTTATGTCTCATTTCGATTATTCCTTATCTAATTTGTACTTACTTGTATCCATTCCAAAACTAAGGTTTAAATTTTGCAACAAATCATCCAACTCAGTGAGTGATTTCTTACCAAAGTTCCGAAATTTCAATAAATCATTCCGATTAAAGGTCACCAATTCACCTAATGTCTCAACATCAGCAGCTTTTAAACAATTAAGAGCCCGCACTGATAAATCCATATCAACTAGTTTGGTTTTTAGCAATTGACGCATGTGAAGAACCTCTTCATCAAATTCATCATTACCAAATTTCTCATCAGTATCTAAGGTGATTTTTTCATCTGAAAATAACATGAAGTGGTAAATTAATATTTTAGCCGCTTCTTTTAATGCATCTTTAGGATGAATAGATCCATCTGTTTCAATTTCGATTACGAGTTTCTCATAGTCGGTTTTTTGCTCAACTCGATAGTTTTCAACAGAATATTTTACATTCCGAATAGGTGTGTAGATCGAATCAATTGCAATGACTCCAAATTCAGCTTCGAAAGGTTTATTTTCTTCTGATGGAACATAACCACGTCCTTTGTTGATAGTAAAGGTTAAATTCAACGAAGCTTCTGGATTCAATCGAGCAATTACTAAGTCAGGATTAAGTATTTTAAATCCTGTCATGAACTGATTTAAATCCCCAGCTTTCAATTCGTCTTTACCACTGATGTGAACAGTCACTTTCTCATGATCGATATCTTCTGATACACGCTTAAATCTGGTTTGCTTTAAGTTGAGAATTATTTCCGTTACGTCATCAATAACTCCCGGAATACTACTGAACTCGTGATCGACTCCTTCAATCTTAATAGTAGTAATTGCATATCCCTCTAAAGAGGATAACAATATTCTTCTTAAGGCATTTCCAACGGTGATACCATAACCGGGCTCCAAAGGACGGAATTCAAATTTACCGACCTTGTCACTGGCCTCCAGTAATATAACTTTATCGGGTTTTTGGAATGCTAATATTGCCATAAGAATCAATTATTTAGAGTACAATTCAACGATCAACTGTTCTTTAATGTTTTCAGGAATTTCTGATCTTTCAGGAACATTTAAAAATTTACCACTCTTACTGTGAGTATCCCATTCAAGCCATGAGAATTTATGAACACTTCCATTAAGTGAATCACTAATCACTTCAAGTGATTTAGATTTTTCGCGCACACTAATCACATGTCCACTCTTTACTTGAAAAGATGGAATGTTAACTACTAAGCCATCCACAACAATGTGTTTGTGTGAAACTAACTGACGTGCAGCAGCTCTTGTAGGTGCAAGACCAAGGCGATAAACCACGTTATCTAAACGCGATTCGAGTAATCCGATCAAAATTTCACCGGTAATACCTTTGCTACGCGTAGCTTTTTCGAAAAGATTACGGAACTGACGTTCTAAAACTCCATATGTGTATTTAGCCTTTTGCTTTTCTTTAAGCTGCTGGCCATATTCACTTGTTTTTTTACGACGATTGTTACCGTGTTGTCCTGGAGGATAGTTTTTACGCTCAAAGCTTTTATCTGCTCCGTAAATAGCTTCTCCGAACTTACGTGCAATTTTTGTTTTTGGACCAATATATCTAGCCATTCTTCTAAATTTTTGATTTCAAATTTTTGATTTCGAATTATGAATATGAAAGCCGCGTGATTATAGAGAGGTGAAAAGGATATAATCATTCATAATTTAAATTCTAAATCTCTAACTTATGGTTAATAACTAGTGAAAATTAAACTCTACGTCTTTTAGGAGGACGACAGCCATTGTGAGGCATAGGCGTAATGTCCATTATCTCAGACACTTCAATTCCTGCACTGTGCAAAGAACGAATTGCTGACTCACGTCCATTTCCTGGTCCTTTCACAAAAACCTTTACTTTACGTAACCCTAAATCATAAGCCACTTTAGCACAATCTGCCGCAGCTGTTTGAGCTGCATAAGGCGTATTCTTTTTAGATCCTCTAAAACCCATCTTACCAGCACTTGACCAAGAGATAACTTGACCATTTGCATTGGTTAATGATATGATAATGTTATTAAACGACGAATGAATGTGCGCCTGGCCAACGGCCTCTATTTTAACAACTCTTTTTTTCTGAGTAGCTGGTTTTTTTGCCATGTCTCACTTATTATTTAGTAGCCTTTTTCTTGTTAGCAACAGTTTTCTTACGCCCTTTACGGGTACGAGCATTATTTTTCGTTGTTTGCCCACGAAGAGGTAATCCCAAACGGTGACGAATGCCACGATAACAACCTATATCCATTAATCGCTTAATGTTAAGCTGAAACTCAGACCTTAGTTCTCCCTCTACTTTAATTTGTGAGGTGATATAATCACGAATAGCTCCTAGTTGCTCATCGTTCCAGTCTTTAACCTTTATTTCACGATCAACACCGGCTTTTTCCAAAATTTTATTGGCTGAACTGCGACCTATACCATAGATATAAGTTAACGCAACTTCGCCTCTTTTGTTGACGGGTAAATCAACACCGACAATTCTTGCCATAATTTACAAATATTTATCCTTGACGTTGTTTATACTTGGGATTCTTTTTATTGATAACATATAAGCGCCCTTTTCTGCGAACTATCTTGCAATCGGCACTTCTTTTCTTAATAGATGCTCTAACTTTCATGTCAGATAATTTTATTATTTATACCTATAACTAATTCTTCCTTTACTTAAATCATAAGGCGATATTTCAACCTTAACTTTATCACCCGGTAAAATTTTAATATAATGCATGCGCATTTTACCAGATATATGAGCTGTTATTACATGACCATTTTCTAATTCTACGCGAAACATAGCGTTAGATAAGGCTTCTATAATCGTTCCGTCTTGTTCTATTGACGATTGTTTAGGCATATTCGGATGTTAAACTTTATTTTTGAGACTGCAAATTTAATACTTCTTCGATAAAATCAAAACTGGATAATAATTCAGCTTTTTCTTTTCGAACAACAATCGTGTGTTCAAAATGTGCCGAAACTTTTTTATCACTGGTTCGAATAGTCCATCCATCGTTTTCTTGAATAATTTTACGAGTTCCTAAATTTATCATAGGTTCAATCGCAATTATCATTCCTTCAACTAACTTAGAACCACTTCCCTTCTTTCCATAATTAGGTACTTCGGGTGCTTCATGAAGGTTTCTGCCAATTCCATGTCCTACCATTTCTCTAACTACGCTATATCCGTTCGATTCTGTATATTCCTGAATAGCATTTCCAATATCCCCAATTCGGTTTCCTACTATTGCTTTTTCTATTCCAAGGTATAGTGATTGCAAGGTTGCTGTTAACAACTTTTGCGTTTCATCACTCACCTCTCCAACATTAAAAGTATATGCAGAATCGCCATAAAACCCATTTAGCAACACACCACAATCAACAGAAACAATGTCGCCTTCAAGCAATGATTTTTTATTTGGTATCCCATGTACTACCTGTTCGTTAACAGAGGTACATAATGAATTTGGAAATCCTTGATAGTTTAAAAAGCCTGGTATTCCACCATTATCTCTTATAAACTCTTCAGCAATTTTATCAAGTTCAAGTGTTGTAACACCTGGTATAATTTTCGACGCTACTGCTCCCAATGTTCGTGCGACTAATTGATTACTTAGTCGCATTAACGCTATCTCATCTTCTGTCTTTAAAAACACCATCAGTTCCTGTACAACACAAATAAACAAAGACTAATATGCAGCTGCTCCACCTCCGGTGCGGCCTTTAATACGTCCAGACTTTAATAATCCATCATAATGTCTCATCAACAAATGACTTTCAATTTGCTGCAATGTATCCAACACTACGCCAACTAAAATCAAAAGTGATGTCCCTCCAAAAAAGTGAGCAAATGAACTTTCGACTCCAGCCATCATCGCAAATGCAGGCAATATTGCCACAATCGCTAAAAATATAGAGCCAGGTAAAGTTATCTTTGACATAACCGAATCAATAAATTCAACTGTCTTTTTACCAGGTTTAATTCCTGGAATAAAACCACCATTACGCTTCATATCCTCAGCCATTTGCGTTGGATTAATAGTAATTGCAGTATAAAAGTATGTAAAGACAATGATTAGCAGCGCAAAAGAAAAATTATACCAAAAACCAGTAAAATCTCCAAATACTGCAGCAAAACCTGTTGCATTTTCACTATCAATAAACCCAGCTAATGTTACAGGAATAAACATAATTGCTTGAGCAAAAATGATTGGCATAACACCAGCAGCATTTACTTTAAGAGGAATATATTGACGTACACCTCCATATTGTTTATTTCCAACAATTCGTTTTGCATATTGTACGGGTATTCTACGAGTTCCTTGAACCAATAAAATACTTCCAACAAACACAAGAAACAAAAATACAAACTCTACTAGTAGCATAATTGGTCCACCGTTTGCATTCCCAGCACCTAATCGCGAAACAAATTCTGCCGCTAATGAATGTGGTAATCGAGCAATAATACCAATCATGATGATTAATGAAATCCCATTTCCAATACCCTTATCGGTAATTCTTTCACCTAGCCACATCACAAACATTGATCCGGCAGTTAAAATTATTGTAGAGGATATTGTAAACAACAATCCAGCTCCTGCAAATGCGCCTGCAGGTAATTGAGAGTGTAAGTTAGCAATATAGGCAGGGGCTTGAAACAATAAAATTAACACAGTTAAATAACGTGTTATTTGATTTATTTTCCGATGTCCACTTTCACCTTCTCGCTGTAAACGTTGAAAATAAGGAACTGCTATGCCTAGCAATTGCACTACAATTGATGCAGAAATATAAGGCATAATACCTAGTGCAACAATTGATGCATTACTAAACGCACCTCCAGAGAACATATCAAGCAGACCCATCACCCCATCGCGGGTTTGATTTTTAAGACCTGCTAATTGTTCGGGATCAATACCTGGTAGAACAACGAAAGAACCTAACCTGTAGATAAGGACAAATCCTAAGGTAGAGAGGATCCGAGATTTCAGATCCTCAATTTTCCATATATTTCGAATGGTTTCAAACAGTTTCATCCAATTATAATTTTTCAGCGGTTCCGTTAACTGCTTCAATGGCTACTATAGCTGATTTTGAAAAAGCATGTGCTTTAACATTCACTTTAGCACTCAATGAACCATTACCAAGAATTTTTACTAAGTCGTTTTTACTTATTAATCCTGCTTCAAGCAGAATATCAGGTGTAATATCAACCAATTCTTTTTCGGTAACCAATGTTTGAATTGCATCAATGTTGATTCCTTTATATTCAACTCGATTAAGACTTTTGAATCCGAATTTAGGAACTCTGCGCTGCAATGGCATTTGTCCCCCTTCGAATCCACGCTTTCTGGAATAACCCGAACGCGATTTGGCGCCTTTATGTCCACGAGTAGAAGTACCACCATGGCCGGATCCTTGTCCACGACCAATTCTCTTTTGAGATTTAGTTGCTCCACAGGCCGGTTTAAGTTTATTTAATTCCATTATAATTTACGCTAAATTGTTAGACCAATTATCTGGTTATTTCAACCAGGTGATTCACTTTTCGAATCATTCCAATTATGACCGGATTCTCGTCATGTTCAACTGTTGAACGGACTTTCTTCAGGCCAAGTGACTCTAAAGTAGCTTTTTGCGACTTAGTTGAGCCAATTTTACTTTTTACTTGAGTAATTTTAATTTTAGCCATTTTTAAATTCTTATCCGTTAAAAACTTGATCGACTGAGATTCCACGGTGATTAGCTACCGTTTTAGGATCGCGTAGTTCTGCTAATGCTTCAATGGTTGCTTTAACTAAGTTGTGAGGATTTGATGATCCTTTTGATTTAGCCAAAACGTCGATAACACCAACACTTTCTAATACTGCGCGCATCGCACCACCGGCTTTTACTCCTGTACCATGAGATGCTGGTTTAATAAAAACACTTGCACCACCAAAGCGAGCTAATTGCTCATGAGGAATAGTTCCTTTATAAATAGGCACTTTAACCAAGTTCTTTTTGGCAGCCTCAACGCCTTTAGCGATTGCAGCTGTTACTTCACCTGCTTTACCAAGTCCCCAGCCAACAATGCCATTTTCGTTTCCTACCACTACTATAGCAGAAAAACTGAATGTGCGGCCTCCTTTGGTTACTTTGGTAACCCTATTGATAGCCACCAATCTGTCTTTCAATTCCAGATCGTTATTTGATTTTACTCGTTTTATATTTCCTGCCATAACAGTTAAAATTTAAGACCAGCTTCGCGCGCAGCGTCTGCTAGTTGTTTTACACGTCCATGATACAAATATCCGTTACGATCGAATACAACATTCGTAATTCCAGCGCTTAATGCTTTTTCAGCTACTAATTTTCCGACTAAAGCAGCCTGTTCCGTTTTAGGAACTTTAACTGATGCAATATCTTTAAGTAGCGAAGAGGCCGAAACAAGCGTTTTACCACTAATATCATCAATCAATTGAACTGATATTTGTTTGTTACTGCGAAATACCGTCATACGAGGTTTTTGAGCAGCACCAGCAATTCGTTTACGAATTCTATGTTTAATTTTTAATCTGCGTACTATCTTAGAAAAAGCCATAATTCTTTTTTTATATATTAAACCTTAGCAGACTTACCAGCTTTTCTGCGAATAACTTCACCAACAAATTTAACACCTTTACCTTTATAAGGCTCTGGCTTACGTAATGAGCGAATTTTTGCACAAACCTGACCTAATAATTGTTTGTCAGCCGATTCCATTGTGATAATTGGATTGCTCTTTCTATCAGTTACAGCCTCTAACTTAATTTCGTTAGGAAGCAATAAATGGATAGCATGTGAATATCCTAACGATAATTCAAGTACTTGTCCATTACTAATAGCACGATAACCAACTCCAACTAATTCCATTTTTTTAACGAAACCTTGTGTTACTCCAATAATCATATTATTAATGAGCGAACGATACAAACCATGTAAAGCCCTGTGATTTTTTTCATCAGAAGGACGATTTACTACAACTTGTTTCTCATCAACATTAACAACAATTTCAGGATCAACAACTTGATTAAGTGTGCCTTTAGGTCCCTTTACAGTTACAACATTATTATTCACAGTTACGCTCACTCCCGAGGGCAATGCGATGGGTAATTTTCCTATCCTTGACATTCTGTTCCCTCCTTCATTAATAAACGTAACATAATACTTCGCCGCCTACTTGTTGTAAACGAGCTTCTTTGTCAGTCATTAAACCATGTGAAGTAGATAAGATAGCTACTCCTAAACCGTTTAATACCCGAGGAAGATCCCTATAACCGGTGTACTGACGTAAACCGGGGGTACTTACTCTTTTAAGTTTTTTAATCGCTGGTGCTTTCGACACCGGATCATACTTAAGGGCAATTTTAACGGTGCCCTGTTTGTCATCCTCAATAAATTTATAATTAAGGATATATCCTTTTTCGTAAAGGATTTTAGTCATTTCCCTCTTAACATTAGAAGCAGGGATTTCAACGACTTTGTGTTTTGCCATAATGGCGTTCCTGATTCTGGTCAGGAAATCTCCAATAGGATCTGTCATAATTTTAACTTAAGTTTAAATTGATCTCGAGAGCGAGACAATATTTAATCTTTATCTCTCTTCAAATCTTCTTTTACCAACTTGCTTTTCTAACTCCGGGGATTAAACCGGCTGAAGCCATTTCGCGAAAGTTAATCCTACTGATTCCAAACTGACGCATATAACCTTTAGGGCGACCTGTTAATTTGCAACGGTTGTGCAAGCGAACAGGCGAAGCGTTTTTAGGTATTTCTTGCAATCCTGCATAATCACCTGCCGCTTTTAACTTAGCCCTTTTGTCAGCGTACTTGGCAACCAGTTTAGCTCTTTTAACTTCGCGAGCTTTCATTGATTCCTTAGCCATACAATTAATTCTTTTTTAAGTTCTTAAATGGCAAACCAAATTCACGTAGCAATGCAAATGCTTCCTCATCGGTTTCTCCAGAGGTCACAAAGGTAATATTCATACCCATTATTTTGCTAATTGCGTCGATATTTATTTCAGGGAAGATAATTTGCTCTTCAATTCCTAAGGTATAATTACCGCGTCCATCTAGTTTTGAATTAATTCCTTTGAAGTCTCTAATACGTGGTAAAGCCACGCGGATAAGGCGTTCAAGAAATTCATACATCCGATCACTTCGTAACGTAACTCGAACACCAATAGGCATTTTCTTACGTAATTTAAAGTTCGAAATATCTTTCTTTGATAGAGTAGCAACTGCTTTTTGACCGGTAAAAGTTGTCATTTCGTTTATAGCGATATCAACAATTTTTTTATCGGCTGTAGCACCTCCTACACCTTGATTGATAACAATTTTCTCTAATCGTGGAACTTGCATTACACTTTTATACCCAAATTCTGTCATCAAGGATGGTACAATTTGTTCCCGATACTTGCTCTTTAATGCAATAGTGTAGCTCATTATTTAATCTCCTCCCCTGATTTTTTAGAAAAACGAACCAATTTATTTTTGTCGTTCATTCGACGACCGATTCGCGTAGCTTTACCGGTTGAAGGATCTTTGATATTTAGGTTCGAAATATGTATTGGAGCCTCCTTTTTAACAATACCACCTTGTGGATGTGCGGCATTAGGTTTGGTGTGTTTGCTCACCATGTTAACACCTTCCACGATAGCACGTTGCTTTTCAGCGATAATCTCCAGTACTTTACCTTCCAGACCTTTATCTTCACCAGCGTTAACGATTACTACGTCGCCTTTTTTAATATGTAATTTTCCCATTTCTGTAATCTTTTATTGATTATAGTACTTCAGGCGCCAACGATACAATCTTCATGTATCCATCACGTAATTCGCGCGCTACAGGACCAAAGATACGGGTACCTCTCATTTCGCCAGTATTATTAATTAATACACATGCGTTATCGTCGAAACGGATGTACGAACCGTCGGTTCGTCTGGTCTCTTTCCTGGTACGTACCACCACTGCCTTGGTCACGGTACCTTTTTTCATTTCACTTGATGGCAATGCGTTTTTTACTGTTACCACAATGCGATCTCCAATTCGTGCATAACGTTTTCCTGTGCCACCTAGCACACGAATACATAACACTTCTTTGGCACCACTATTGTCGGCAACATTTAATCTAGACTCTTGCTGTATCATGGTTACTTAGCTCTTTCAATTATTTCAACTAATCTCCAACGCTTGGTCTTGCTCAAGGGGCGTGTTTCCATTATACGGATTGTGTCCCCTATTCCGCAGGTGTTGTTCTCGTCGTGTGCGTGGAATTTTTTTGTCTTCTTAACGAACTTTCCGTAGATAGGGTGTTTCTCCCTAATTTCAACGGCCACAACAACTGATTTCTCCATTTTGTTGCTTACCACAACACCTGTACGCTCTTTTCTGAGGTTTCTGGTTTCCATCTTTATTGTTTTATGCTTTTACCTTTTTTTGACCTAATATAGTCAATAACCTTGCTATGTTACGACGGGTATGTCTAATCTTCAATGGATTATCCAAAGGAGATACCACATGATTAAGTTCCAATTGAACTAATTGAACTTTCTCCAAGTCGATACGTTCAACAATTTCTGCTATTGATAATTCTTGTATTTCTTCAACTTTCATGATTACTCATTTGTAGATTCAACAAAATCCCTTCTCACAATAAACTTGGTTGTAACCGGAAGTTTTTGAGCAGCAAGGCGTAATGCCTCTTTAGCAATTTCATAGGGTACTCCATCACATTCGATAAGAATACGTCCTGGTGTAACTGGAGCTACATATCCCTCGGGACTACCTTTTCCTTTACCCATACGAACCTCTGCAGGTTTTTTAGTGATAGGTTTATCTGGAAAAATTCGAATCCATATTTGTCCTTGACGTTGCATATATCTGGTTACAGCAACACGCGCAGCTTCAATCTGCCGACCTGTAATCCATTTACTTTGTAAGGACTTAATACCAAAAGTACCAAATGCAAGATCATGCCCGCGTTGAGCAATACCCTTCATTTTTCCCTTTTGCCTTCTTCTATATTTTACTTTTTTTGGTTGTAACATCGTTCCTGACTAATTAACAGATGACTACTTTCTTTTTTTCTTACCGGCGATTTTTCGAGGCTCTTTGGTTTGTGAGGCATTACCTTGGTTCGGAGTTAAATCCGGTTTACCATAAATTTCACCTTTACAAATCCAAACTTTAATCCCCAATAATCCCATTTTAGTTAAAGCTTCGGCTTTAGCATAATCAATCTCCGCGCGAATCGTGTGTAGAGGAGTACGACCTTCTTTGTACATTTCTGTACGAGCCATCTCTGCTCCATTCAAACGACCAGCGATTTGAATTTTAATACCTTCAGCTCCCATACGAATGGTAGAAGCGATAGCCATTTTAATGGCACGACGATAGGCGATACGACCTTCGAGTTGACGAGCAATGTTGTTTGCAACAATCAATGCATCCAATTCAGGACGTTTAACTTCAAAGATATTGATTTGAACTTCCTTATCGGTAAGTTTTTTCAATTCTTCTTTTAGTTTATCAACCTCTTGGCCTCCTTTTCCGATAATTATCCCAGGACGAGCTGTATATACAGTTACAGTAACGAGCTTCAATGTCCGTTCGATAACAATACGTGACAAACTTGCTTTTGCCAGACGTGCATTCAAATACTTGCGGATTTTGGTGTCTTCAACTAATTTGTCACCATAATTTTTTCCGCCGAACCAGTTTGAGTCCCATCCACGGATGATTCCCAAGCGGTAACTAATTGGATTAACTTTTTGTCCCATCTAGCGTGTAATTATTTCGTTAGATACTTTGCTATCAACATGAATTGTTACATGATTTGATCGTTTGCGAATACGATGAGCCCGTCCTTGAGGAGCAGGTCTTAATCGTTTAAGAATTCGACCAGAATCTACAAATGCTGTTTTCACAAAAAGATCAGCATCTTCCATGCGAACACCTTCATTTTTTGTTTTCCAATTTGCAACCGCTGATAACAGTAATTTTTCGACACGACGTGAAGCCTCTTTTGTAGAGAACTTTAGTATATCAAGTGCCACATTAACTTCTTTACCCCTGATTAAATCAACCACAAGACGCATCTTACGGGGAGAAGTCGGTACATTGCGGAGCGAGGCGAAAGCCTGGCTTTTGCGAGCTTCTTTGGCTTTGTCGGCAACTATTTTTTTTCTTGCACCCATTTTAACTTCTTTAATGAATTAACTTTTGCTGGATTATTTTTTTCTATTTCCAGCATGACCTCGGAATGTGCGAGTTAACGCAAATTCACCCAGTTTATGGCCTACCATATTCTCAGTAACATACACAGGGATAAACTTATTGCCATTGTGTACAGCAATAGTATGTCCAACAAACTCAGGCGATATCATTGACGCCCTTGCCCATGTTTTAATTACTGTTTTTTTACCTGAGTCGTTCATTGTTAGAACTTTCTTCTCAAGTTTCATATTAATGTATGGGCCTTTTTTTAACGATCTGCTCATAATTGTTTCAAATTAACAAATTACTTTTTCTTACGTTCAAGTATATACTTGCTTGAACCTTTCTTTGGAGCACGGGTTTTGTAACCTTTAGCCAATAACCCTTTGCGTGAGCGTGGATGACCTCCAGAAGCACGTCCTTCACCACCACCCATTGGGTGATCGACAGGATTCATTACTACAGGACGAACACGAGGACGACGTCCTAACCAACGACTGCGACCGGCTTTACCCGATTGCTCTAATGCGTGATCAGAATTTCCTACTGCTCCAATTGTAGCACGACAAGTGGTAAGAATCATCCGGCTTTCTCCGGAAGGTAATTTGATAACGGCATATTTGCCATCACGAGCAGCCAACTGAGCGAATGTACCGGCACTACGAGCCATGATACCACCCTGTCCGGGACGAAGTTCGATGTTATGAACTATTGATCCCAAAGGTATTTCACCAAGAGGCAATGAGTTTCCAACTTCAGGAGCGATTCCGCTACCTGATGCGATTTGCTGTCCAACCTGTAATCCGTTTGGTGCAAGAATATAGCGTTTTTCGCCATCTGCATAAACAAGTAAAGCTATACGCGCACTTCTGTTAGGATCGTACTGTATTGATTCTACTAATGCACCTACACCGTCTTTATTACGTTTGAAATCGATTACCCGATACTTTCTTTTATGCCCGCCTCCAATGTAACGCATGGTCATTTTACCAGTGTTGTTACGACCGCCTGATTTCTTCAGTGGCTGCAATAAAGACTTTTCTGGTACACTTGAGGTAACCGCATCAAATGCACCAATAATTTTGTGTCTCTGCCCCGGTGTTGTGGGCTTTAGTTTTCTTACTGCCATCTTAATTAAATATTGCTATAATAATCAATCTTTTCCCCTTGAGCCAAAGTAACCATAGCTTTTTTGCTAGATGAAACACGACCTTCAACAACTCCAGCTTTAGTAAAACGACTTTTGTTTTTACCAGGTGTTCTAAGGGTGTTTACCGACTCTACGGTTACGCTATAAAGCTCTTCAACGGCTTTTTTAATTTGAAGCTTATTTGCTTCTTTTGCCACGACAAAGCCATATCGGTTCAATTTCTCCGATTGGATTGTTTGCTTTTCGGTGACGATAGGTTTAATAATAACTTTCATGATTCGTTCTCCTTACGCATTAAACATGTTATCCAATTCTTTAATAGAGCTTTCATCAAAAACAATTGTACCAGAGTTCATAATACCAAATGTATTTAAATCACTTAAAGTTACAACTTGAGTTTTTGGAAGATTGCGAGCCGACAAATAAACATTGCGGTTACCCTCTTTCAATACAAGCATTGTTTTTGCAGCATCTAGCTTTAAATTGCTTTTAAAAGCAGCAAATTCTTTGGTTTTTGGAGCATCAAATGAAAAATCCTCTACCACAATAATTGACTGGCTAAGCGCTTTATAAGTAAGTGCTGAGCGACGCGCTACCCCTTTAACTTTTTGATTCAGTTTAAAAGTGTAGTTGCGTGGACGCGGACCGAATACACGACCTCCTCCACGAAATACTGGTGATTTAATACTACCAGCACGTGCGGTTCCTGTTCCTTTTTGTTTTTTCAACTTGCGTGTACTTCCGGCAATTTCAGCACGCTCTTTTGATTTATGTGTTCCCTGGCGATTGTTAGCTAAATATAGCTTAACATCCAGATAGATTGCATGATCATTAGGCTCTACTCCAAAGATTGAATCAGGTAATTCAACTTTACGACCGGTCTCTTTTCCACTTATATTTACAACGTTCAGTTCCATTACTTCTCAATGATTAGATATGAACCTTTACATCCCGGTACTGAACCTTTAATAATGATAAGGTTGTGTTCAGGAATTACTTTTATCACTTTAAGGTTTTCCACCTTAACATTATCGCTACCCATTCGGCCAGCCATTCTCATTCCTTTGAATACACGCGAAGGAAATGATGAAGCACCAACAGAACCTGGAGCCCTAAGGCGGTTATGTTGTCCGTGGGTTTGTCCACCTACACCAGCAAAACCATGACGTTTAACTACACCTTGAAAACCTTTACCTTTTGATACCCCGGTAATGTCAACAAAAATGTTTGCTTCAAAAAGATCAACCGTCACCAAATCACCTAAATTAAGTCCTTTTTCAAATTCTTTGAACTCAACTAATTTACGTTTTGGTGTGGTACTAGCTTTTTTGAAGTGTCCGCCCATTGGTTTTGTAGTGCTTTTCTCTTTTTTCTCGTCGAACGCCAGCTGTACAGCCTCATAACCATCGATCTCCAATGTTTTAAGTTGGGTAACGACGCAGGGACCAGCTTCGATAACGGTGCATGGAAGATTTTTTCCATCGGCACCGAAAACGGATGTCATTCCGATTTTTTTTCCAATTAATCCTGGCATTGTTTAAAATTTAGATTATCACACTTTAATTTCTACTTCAACTCCACTTGGTAACTCAAGTTTCATTAAGGCATCAATAGTTTTCGCTGTTGAACTGTAGATGTCAATTAAGCGTTTGTACGATGACAATTGAAACTGCTCTCGTGATTTTTTATTCACGAACGTGGAGCGCAATACAGTGAAAATACGTTTGTGCGTAGGAAGTGGAATTGGTCCACTTACAATAGCACCGGTACTTTTTACTGTTTTTACAATCTTTTCGGCTGATTTATCAACCAAGTTATGATCGTAAGATTTCAGTTTAATTCGAATTTTTTGGCTCATAATGAGTACTGATTCTTATAATAATTCTGTTTTTCCTTTTGCTTCTTTTAATACTTCAAGGGCAATTGCCTTAGGGACTTCCTGATACATTAAGAATTCCATTGAAGAGGTAGCGCGACCTGATGAGATGGTACGTAACGCTGTTACATAACCAAACATTTCGGCCAATGGTACTTTTGCTTTAACAACACGAGCACCCCCTTTAGATTCCATTCCTTCAACCTGTCCGCGTCGTTTGTTAAAGTCACCAATGATATCACCCATATATTCTTCTGGGGTTACGGCTTCTACACGCATAATAGGTTCAAGTAATACAGGTTTCGCTTTGCGACACGCTTCGCGGAATGCTTGACGAGCACAAATTTCGAATGACAATGAATCCGAGTCAACTGCGTGGAATGAACCATCAAACAGACTAACTTTAAGGTTTTCAACTTGAAATCCAGCTAAAACACCATTTTTCATAGCTTCTTTGAAACCTTTTTCAACCGATGGGATGTATTCGCGAGGAATGTTACCACCTTTGATTTCATCGATAAACTGAAGACCTTCTTTATCAGCGTCGATAGGTCCAAGTTTAATGTAGATATCAGCAAATTTACCACGACCACCCGACTGTTTTTTAAACACTTCGCGGTGTTCAACCATTTGAGTGATTGTTTCCTTGTAGGCAACTTGTGGACGACCTTGCGAACATTCAACTTTAAACTCACGACGTAAACGGTCAACAATAATTTCAAGGTGAAGTTCACCCATTCCACTAATGATGGTTTGTCCGCTCTCTTCGTCGGTATGCACACGGAAAGTTGGATCCTCTTCGGCCAACTTACTTAATGCAAGACCCATTTTATCCATATCCTTCTGGCTTTTAGGCTCAACCGAGATACCAATTACTGGTTCAGGGAAGTCCATCGACTCAAGAGTGATAGGGTATTTCTCTTCGCATAAAGTATCTCCAGTACGAATATCTTTGAAACCCACAGCAGCACCAATATCTCCAGCGCCAATTACTTCGCGCGGAAGCTGTTTGTTCGATTTCATTTGATACAAACGTGCAATACGCTCTTTTTTGTTGGTTCGAGTATTTAATACATATGAACCGGCATCAATTTTACCTGAGTAAACACGAATAAAAGCTAGACGTCCAACAAAAGGATCGGTAGCAATTTTAAATGCCAAAGCAGCTAAGTGAGAAGTATCGTCATTTACATAAGTAACTTCTTCTCCTGTTTCGGGATTGATTCCTGTAATATCTGGAATATCATTTGGACTAGGTAGCAAAGCCACAACAATATCCAAAAGACGTTGAACTCCTTTATTTTTGAAAGCCGAACCACATAATATGGGGGTAATACTTTGAGCTACAGTAGCTTTACGCAAAACAGCATACAATTCATCGTTAGTGATTGAATCAGGATTGTCGAAAAACTTCTCCATTAACGAATCATCATGTTCAGCAACCGCTTCTACCATTTTAGCACGCCATTCAGCAGCTTCTTCAACTAGCTCGGCTGGTATAGGTACATATTCAAAAATGCTACCTAAATTAGCATCATCATGCCAATAGATAGCTCTATTTTCAATTAAATCAACTACACCTCTGAAAGTTTCTTCGGCGCCAATTGGTATTTGAATGGGTACTGGATTTGCGTGCAAAACATCTTTAACTTGACGAACAACATCAAAAAAGTTTGCTCCAGAACGATCCATTTTGTTTACAAAACCAATACGAGGCACACCATATTTATTGGCTTGACGCCATACAGTTTCTGATTGTGGCTCAACACCACCTACAGCGCAAAAAAGAGCAACAGCACCATCTAACACACGCAATGAACGTTCAACCTCAACAGTAAAGTCAACGTGTCCCGGTGTATCAATAATGTTTACTTTATACTCATGGTTATTGTATTTCCAGGTAGTTGTAACAGCTGCAGATGTAATTGTAATCCCCCGCTCCTGTTCTTGCTCCATCCAGTCCATAGTAGCAGCTCCATCGTGCACTTCACCAATTTTGTGAGTGATACCGGTATAAAACAAAATCCTTTCGGTTGTTGTTGTTTTTCCGGCATCGATGTGTGCCATGATACCTATGTTTCTGGTATATTGTAATTGTTCTTTTGACATGATTTTCTTACCCTTCTATTGATTAAAACCTGAAGTGAGCGAATGCACGGTTAGCGTCAGCCATTTTATGCATGTCTTCTTTCTTTTTATAAGCTCCACCTTCTTGATTGTAAGCAGCGACAATTTCTGCAGAAAGTTTCTCAGACATAGATTTTCCGCTTCGTTTACGAGCGTATAAAATCATGTTTTTGATAGTTAAAGACATTTTGCGGTCGGGGCGAATTTCCATAGGAACTTGAAATGTGGCACCACCAACACGACGACTTTTTACTTCAACAGCGGGTGTGATATTCTCAAGGGCTTTTTTCCAATACTCAACAACGCTTTTTCCTTCTTTTTCAGCTCTGTCTTTGATACGATCCATGGCTGAATAAAAAATAGTATAGGAAATTGATTTCTTTCCATCGTACATTAAGTTGTTAACAAATTGTGTTACCAACATGTCATTAAATCGAGGATCTGGAAGAATAATCCTCTTCTTGGGTTTTGACTTTCTCATTGTAATACTTTGTTTATTGTTCGACTATTGGTTGTTATTAATTTACGTCTTCAGTGGTTACTTTTAACCATTTACTCAACCGTTCACTCAACAAGCCAATAAACAAAACTGATTATAAATCAATTACTTACTTCTTTTTACCTTTTGCAGGTGCTCCTTTAGGTTGAAGTTTACCTCCTTTAGGACGCTTAGTTCCATATTTAGAACGACGTTGGTTACGACCTTCTACTCCTGAAGCATCTAAAGCTCCACGTACTAAGTGATAACGTACCCCTGGAAGATCTTTAACACGACCACCACGTACTAACACAATTGAGTGTTCTTGTAAGTTGTGTCCTTCTCCTGGAATGTACGCATTTACTTCTTTTCCGTTTGTTAAGCGCACACGAGCCACTTTACGCATGGCTGAGTTAGGCTTTTTAGGCGTAGTAGTATAAACTCTTACACACACACCCCTCCTTTGCGGGCATGAGCTCAAAGCTGGAGACTTACTCTTATCAATCAGCTTATTGCGTCCTGTTCTTACTAACTGTTGAATTGTAGGCATATAACTATATTGTATTTAAATTGTATTCCACATAAAATTGGCCTGCAAAGATATGCTTTTTCATATAAAAACCGTACTGATTTTCAATTATTTTCATATCCTTAGACCAAAAGCGCTGCAAAAGTACTAATTTTCAATTGATAATAACAATAGCATTTAAAAGAATTTTAATAAAATCATCTGTTTATCAGTATTTGGAATGAATATGAAGAGGGGAAGAGAGGAAGACGTTTAGAAAAACTGGAAATAAAAATCTGCGATTAACATCACACAATTATATCGAGCGGTATGATCACTATGCAGAACAACCGTGTAGAACACATAATAGCACTCAACCGAAAATTGGCCATTTATACCATAAGGTGTTTGATTTTTATTTTAATATCTTTGCCGCGATTTTTTCCTCCGCAATTTTAGGACAATAAAACAGAGGAATCATCGACTTAATATATCATCAAAATCGAGCATGTTCGAAAAATAAAACTAAGGATGATTCACTCACATGCGAGAAGCATCTAACTTAAATTTTAAATTCAATTACGCATGAAAGCATATGTATTTCCTGGGCAAAGCGCTCAATTTGTTGGGATGGGCAAAGATTTGTACGAAAATTCGGCTTTAGCCAAAGAGCTATTTGAAAAAGCGAATGACATCTTAGGTTTTCGAATTACCGATTTAATGTTCGATGGAACTGATGAAGACTTGAAGCAAACCAAAGTAACTCAACCAGCTATTTTTCTGCATTCGGTAATTCTTACCAAAGTTATGGGTAGTGATTTCACTCCTGAAATGGTTGCCGGCCACTCACTAGGCGAATTCTCGGCTTTGGTTTCAGCGGGAGCCATGAATTTTGAAGATGGCTTAAAATTGGTATCGCAACGTGCTTTAGCCATGCAAAAAGCTTGCGAAAAAGAACCATCAACCATGGCGGCTATTGTTGGAATGGAAGATGCAATAGTTGAAGAGGTTTGTGCAAGTATCAGCGAAATTGTGGTGCCGGCCAATTATAACTGTCCTGGACAGCTGGTTATATCGGGATCGATTGCGGGTGTTGACAAAGCATGTGCTGCACTGACTGAGAAAGGGGCTAAACGCGCATTAAAACTACCTGTTGGTGGTGCTTTTCATTCACCATTAATGGAACCTGCTCGCGCTGAGTTGGCTCAAGCCATCGAAAACACAATAATTAATGCACCTATTTGTCCGGTTTATCAGAATGTGAGTGCAATGCCATTTACTGATCCAAAAGAGATTAAGAAAAATTTGGTAGCTCAGTTAACTGCACCTGTTAAATGGACACAAACCGTTCAGAACATGTTGGCTGATGGTGCAAAGCACTTCACCGAAGTTGGTCCAGGCCAAGTTTTACAAGGATTAATTAAAAAAGTTGATCGTTCGGCAGAAACAGCCGGAATTAGCAAGTTGGGATAATTAACAACTTTATAAGACCAAAAAAAGGAGTTCGCAAAAGCTGAAACTCCTTTTTTTGGTCTTAAAATAGATTTATAAGGCTCTTATCACTTACCCTTAATTCTAACTGTTACATTAATTTGATAACGATTCGCTTCACCCTTTTGCTTTAATTTACTATTAACATAAATTTCGCCTGTTATCAATACTGTATCTACTATCGCATCTTGCAACAACTTGTGCAAAGTAATCTTTTAGTGCTATTTTACAGTTATCCCAAACAGGACAGATCCAGCATTATATGATCGCATACTGCACATCTTTGTCGAAAGAGAAACATCATTTACAAGAGGATCATAGAAATACATCCGAGCCTTACCTAAGAAATCTGAATCTTGTTTCCTTTTTGTGGCAATAATCTTAAATAACTTTTCAGTCGTTGACAAATTAACTGCTGCCGACCAACCATTTACATTATCTGCGACTTTTAAACCAACACCCACTTTGCCATTTGCACTAAAATTAAACTTAAGAGCCGTTGACATATCATAGGTTTCTGTTTCAGTCACTTCAACACTTTCATCTTCCTCGTAAATTCTAACGTATCGGTATAACGACTCTTCAGAAATATTCCATTTACCTAAACCAACCATTTCATCTAAAAACACTTTTTTGGACGTAATTTTATTAGGGTCAATTTTATAAGTGTATTTCGAATGTCTAAACCAAGTCGAATGAACATAAGTATTTTCGACATGAAAATCCCATATTTCATCTGGTCTTAAGGGAATATATACAATATGTGGCTGGCTCATCGTAGATGTGATTATTTCAAATTTTAAATTATATGCTCCCTTTGTCCATAACCTATCTAATAGTTCAGCCTCCGATAATCCTCTTTTATACTGTGTGGTTTCAGCTTTTCGAATATAAGGGTCGTCATTATTAAAAGTGGTGTTTCGTTGGTCTGCCATCGTAAAATATGAATTAGGATTTACCTCAATATAACTTATATATTCTGAAACAGAATTATTTAAGCTGCCTACTGGATTTGATGGAGTTATTCCATAATACACATAATCACGCTGAAAAGCTTTCTGATTAATACTTCCATCATTCTTGTTAAAATAACTAAAGGCATCAATTGTTTTTTGTCCAACAACAGTAAAATCAGCATTTACCGATCTAAAAGCTGGTTGTTTAAGATTTATTAATCGGCCGTCAAAATTAGGAGATTTAAACCTAAGAAAACCAGCCCCAGCACTTTTAAGGTCTTTTGGATTGCATTGCGGACTCACAACCCTTGAGTTTTCATTGACCACAAACACATGGAAATTTGGGATTTCGCCTTTGGCCAACTTAAGTTCCTCATTTCCATTAAAGAACAGTGAGGTTTCTGAACTTTTAGATACAACAACTGGGATTTCGCTATCATTTACATCTAAATTTTCGGGATGGACATCAAAAAATGCTATTTCAGGAACTAACATATTCAGTAAAGGAACATTTGCTTCTATCTCTTCGATAGCTTCTGAGGATGAATACGAAATTAAAATATCACGAAAAGATTTATCGCCTATGCTCTCGTCTTTTACCAAATAATATAAGACGTCATAGTTTTTATCAAATTGCTTTAGCGATTCTTTTTTTAGAAACTCACGAACATCCTTACGTTCATAAACTACTTTAGATAATACAGTTGCAAATTTCGCTAAACATCCCTCTTTATCTGCTGTGCTCAGCGCATTCGAAGGAGAACTATTATCTGTTAACGCATCATTTCCGACCGTATTGGAAAAATCATCGTTAGAACATGAACTGAACAACCAGATTATCATACAAAAAAGTATTGTATAGCTTTTCATACTATGTGAAAATTTTAGGATAACAACCCCGTTAATAATTACAGTCCAACTACACCTATGAATTAGAACTGAGAATTACTTTTTAAATCACAGTTCTAAATTCGAATGCAATAATAATAATAATAATATGTTGTTGTTGTTGAAATATTTTCATTCATTAACTTATTTTTGGCTCTATAACGTTTCTAGAGGGTAAAATTCATTGGTAAATAAAGGCCACGAATCGAAGATTTACGGAGTCAATTCACGAATAAGAAATTACATCGAGAAACAACTACCAAATTTTTGGATTTTGTATGGATGTGCACAAAAGAATAGTTAGCAATTTATATACGGATAGTTTAATATCCTCGAATCTGACTGCAAGCAGTCAGGTCACGAATAATTTTATTCGTGACCTGACTCCGTAAATCTTCGATTCGTGGCTATTTTTCAATCTTTATTCTAACTATTTTTCAATGTGTCAGCGTAGGATTAATTGCTTAAATATCTACCACTTGACATACATGGTAAATAATCAAATGGTTTTTGGAAAAAAACTCACCCACTTAAATCAACATAGAGCCATATTTTTTACAACATCAAAACACCCATGCATTGAAAAAAAGTCAGAAAAACATTTTGAATTTTCTATTTTTGTCGTCGGAAAACCTTTAATTAAACAAATCATTTATGCTTTTTAAGCACACTATATATGCTTTAGCATTTTGGGCAATATTTTCGAATAGTGTTTTTTCGCAAGACTCAATAACTAATTTGCCAATTAGCAGAAATATTGGTTTACGTTACCATACCGGGATAGTCATTCCTCATCATGCCAACATGGCTTATTTTATAAATGATTATTCGAGAGGTACGGAGTTAACCTATGGAATTACCAACTGCAATAAAGACAACTGGATGAGATATTTTAACTATCCAGAAATTGGCATTGGTTTGTTTTACAATACATTTGGAAGTAACGATATTTATGGAAGTGGCATAAGTTTATATCCTTATATTCAGTCAACCTTATTTCGATCGTCCAGATTTTTAATACGCAATAAAGTAGCTTTTGGCTTGGGATACGCCACAAAACCTTATGATATTGACATCAATCCAAACAATCATATTTTGGGATCGCACTTAAATGCTTATGTGGGTTTAGGATTTTATGCAACATACAACACTGGCAACCATTGGGCTATTAATAGCAATCTTTCGTTCAACCACTTATCGAATGGTGCAATGGCTAATCCAAACAATGGAATCAATACTGTAACGGCTTCGATTGGGGTTAATTACATTTTCGAAGGCGGATTAAATCCTTTGGTGCAAAAAATTCATCCACCCAAAAGCTCAATAAATGAAATATTGATTGTAGCAGGTTTTGGGCGAAGTCAGAGTGCATTGTTTAACCCTAACTATTACAATTCATTCACTTTTAGTGCCGCTCATATGTGGCATAGAAGCGAGAAAAATGCTTGGGGTTTAGGCATCGACTTAATTAATTATGGTGCAGCCCCTTATGTTTTTAATGAATTTCCAACACCAGCCTCATTTTCGGAGACTTTATATGTTGGTGTTGCCGGACATTATAATATTGCCATGGGCAAAAGTGTTGTTTTTATCCAATTAGGCAAATATGCACTCTATCAAATAAAGCCAAAACAAATGCTTTACTCAAAAATTGGACTTCGATATAACATTACGAATCATTTACTAGCCAGCTTTGGAGTAAAAGCTAGCTTTTTTAAAGCTGAATTTTTAGAATTTGGAATCGGATATTCATTCAAATACAACCGAAGATAAACTATGCTACCAAAGAAAAGTCTTACTAATCGAACGATGCTAATTATGCTTCTTCTTTCTATTATAGGCCACTATAGCTATTCACAAACCTATGATTTCAGAAAGAGTTCTATAAAAACGGCCATTGGAGTGGGCTTTAACGAAGGACATAAAGAAACTGGAATAGGAATACTTTATTCAATAGGGTGGCAAAAAAGTTATGGCAAGAAAGATAAACTTCGAATAAATCCCAATATGATAATAGGAAGTTTTATGCCTATTTTGATAACTGATACCCGAGATCAATTATATCGCATAACAACCCTAGGAGTAAACGCTCACTATGATGTGATTAGATATTCCCCTTTTTCACTTGTAGTAACAGGAGGCGTATTTATTAATTATTCGAGAGGATTATTGGGAACAGGTGGATGGCCTGAATTAAACAACAACCGATCAGAATATTTTCGTTCGATATACACAGGTGTTAACACATCTATGGCCTTACGAATAAATTCATCAAAGAGTCGATTTGCATTTGAACTTAGACCAATAAACATACACATAGGGAATCACCCATTTGTATTAGGATATATGATGTTTGGCGTAGATTTTAAACTACAAAAAAGTAAAACAAATGAAGATAAAGAGTAACAAATGAAATTTATCAAAATAATTCCAATATCGTTCTTAATTATATCTATTTGGGGATGCGATTATTTATCCGATTTAAATGGTTCAGGAGAGGAAATTACTCAAACAAGAGAAATAAGTCCATTTTCGGAGATTGAATTAAATGTTTCAGCTGAATTACGACTCATGCCTTCGACCTCAAATACTTGCATGCTTGAAGGTTCCTCAGAGCAGATCGAAAAATTAGTATTCAAGCAAGATGGGACTTTACTTACCATTGAATCAAAAGGATCTGCCATTGAGCAAAAAGATCAAATGTTGATTATTACGCTACCCATAAATAATTTAACCTCACTAAAAACAAACGTTCCTTCGATTATATATTCGTTGGATACAATTCGAGTTAACAGTTTCAACTTCACTATAAATTCGAGAGGATCATTTACCAATTCAAACCTAATATTGAAAGGGAATAACCTTACGCTTTCGGCATATGGAACAAACGTTGGTAATCACAAATTAAGCGGTCTTATTGAGACACTAAACTTAACACTCGAAGGAATTTCAAGTGTGGATGCTTCAAATTTAATAACTCATCATGTAACAATGAATCAAAAAAGCGGGAAAAATAGTACTGTCAACACCAACGAATCCTTAAATGTAAATATGTACTCGTCGGGAAATGTATATTATTACCAACATCCCGAAGTTACAACGCAAACAATTTCTCCAGGGTGGAAAGTTAATTATGGAAAAGTGATAGAAATTAAATAGCAACTAACTTTTATACCACGACTAATTAACCTTTTCGAAATCGATAAATCCGGCCTCAACATCCACATGAATTAATCGCACTTTAAGCTTGTGCCCTACCTCCAAACCGGCAAATCCTTTCACCAGTTTTCCCTCTACATGCGGATGGAAAAGTCGAACCCAAGTACCTTTTGAGGCTGCTCCACTAACAATAGCGTCAAACACCTCGCCAATTCGTGAGCTTAGCAAAATGGCATTAGCAGCTTTTTCGACCATCCGTTCCACTTTTTTAGCATCATCCTCCTTTCGCGTACAATGGCGCGCGATGGCCACCAACTGATCTTCGGAATAGGGATTGGCCTGATTGACCATTGCCGATTTTAGCAAACGATGCGTTATTAAATCGGGGTAACGTCTGTTAGGCGCGGTTGAATGTGAGTAGCTCTTAACCCCCAATCCAAAATGACCCAAAGGCTCTGAGTTTGGATATTCAACCACATATTCGCCGGCACCTAAAAGCTTTAAAACGCTCAACGACTTATCGACATACTGATCGGGCATGGTGTCTTTCACATGCTTTAAATAGTTCGACAGTGCTTTGGGATTGGCAACGAGACTCAACTCAAACCCATCTTCGGTTGCCAGTTCAACAATTCGCTCCCACCGTTTTGGCGTTTTTACAACACGCCTGATTGCTGGGAACTGCTTTTGGTTTAAAAACTGAGACGTGGCCACATTGGTAGCAATCATGAGGTTTTCGATTAAGCTTTTTGCTCGATTGTTGCGCTCGGCTTGTATTTCGCGCAGATGATTACCGTCGAAGACAGGTCGAGACTCGATGGTTTCGAAATTCAATGCACCATTTTCGAATCGCAACGATTTCATTTGCTGTGCAACATGATCTTGCAGCTTAATATTATCGGCCAAACCTTCAATTTGTAGCACGGCCGAAGGAGTTGGAGCATCGCCAGCAAGCCAAACAGCCAACGAATCGTAATCGAGTTTTGCACAATTTCGCACCATGGCGCAATAAATATCGGAGCTTTTAACACTTCCTTTCGCTTCAACAACCATTTCGACCACCACAGCACAGCGATCGGCATCGAGTCTAAGCGAAGTGAGATCGGTTGAAAGCCTTTCGGGAAGCATGGGGAAAATTTGAGCAACGGTATAAATAGAAGCTGCATTTTGCTGTGCATGTTGATCGGTCATGGTTTGTTGATGAACCAGCTCGTCCACATCGGCAATGGCCACCATTAAGCGCACGGCTCCATCGGCCAGCTTTTCGGCATACGACAGTTGATCGAGATCGCGCGATTCGGCATTATCGACCGAACACCATAATAAATGACGCAAATCCTTTGCTGAAGCAAGATTGTAGCTGGCAGGGGATGCAATACGATTGACTTCCGACATAACACTCTCTGGGAAATCGGGCAACAGCCCTCTCTCTATCATGGCACGTCGAGCAATTGTTTGCAATGTGGTTCGATGCGGTTGCTTATTCATTATTTACAGTTTTGTTGATGGTATTAAAAGTCTGCAAGATAAAAATTAAACAATAACAGTCGAACCACCATGCGAAAATTGATTTAGTGTTGACAAACATGCCCATCGCCGTGATCGTGACCCTCGTGATGCGAGCAGGTTAAGCCCGAATCGGTAATTTTATTGTTCAAAAAAGCCTCTACCACTTGCTTCACATCACCTTCGCAACCGCGAACCACAGCAATTCCTGAAGCTTGGATTTTATTGATAGCACCTTGCCCAATGTTTCCGGCCAACATGGTGCTTACACCCATCTCGGCCAGTGTTAATGCAATATCTGACTTACAACCGCATCCTTGTGGTGATGCCAACGGCTCAACTTTTTCGATTGAATTATCGGCACCAATGGTAAATATTGAGTACGATTCGCAATGGCCAAAGTGGCTATCGACTTGGTTTCCGCGTGTTGGAACAGCAATTTTTTTCATTTTATTTTTATTTATTATTGAGATTATTAATATGAAGTATCAAGATGTGAGTACTAAGAAGTTTAGGAGTTTCGGGGTTTGGTGGTTTGGAGTTTAAAGTTTGGCGTTTAAAGTTTAGGGTTTAGTATTCAAGCTGGCGTCTTGTGTCTCATTAGCACATTAGCACATTAGCATATTAGCATATTAGCATATTAGCTCATTAGCACATTAGCACATCATCTCAAGTCTTGTGTCTTATATCTATCAATCTTATGTCTATTTTAATCAATAAAAATGCGTTTTCCGGTATGGTTATAAAAAACTGCACCAGTTAATTGATTCGAGAAATGAGTAAAATGATCGATGCCAGTGCAATGACACAATCCAATGGTTTGTATTTGATGTTGATTAAAATAGTTGATGATCGGCAGTAGCTCGTCGGTGGTGAATCGATGGGTATGAAAACCGCCAATAACCTGACTAATGGGCAACTGAAAACGATTTAGAGCTGTGTCGCAGATATTGACAATTCCCGAATGACTACAGCTGCTAATAATGGTTTGAAACTGATTGCTCAAGAGCGAAACAAAACACTCGTCGCTAAAATCATCGTCCACTTTTACGCCCGAATCTATTCGCAAAAAGCCTTGCTTTTCTTTGATTGACGGATATGTATGAGCAATTGCACCAACCACTTTTATGCGCTCCGAAAGGTTAACCACCTCATCAACCCAAATAATTCGATCAGATGGAATTGTTAAATTTGGTGAGATACCGATGTATTTATCGCCATGAAACTTGGGTGTTAAGGCATCCTTTTTTAACACAATTTTGGCGGTAGCGTTGATTGCAAGAAAATGAGTCAATCCTCCAATATGGTCGTAATGGCCGTGAGTTATCACCACGTAATCAACCGTAGTTAAGTCGATTCCCATAACAGCCGCATTGTGCGCAAACTGGGAAGACTGCCCCGTATCAACCAAAACATTCACTGCGCCATCGTTAATGAAAAACGACAGGCCATGCTCAGCCACCATCTCGGACTGAGTAACCATATTTTCGATGAGGGTTCGAATAATCATTTTTCGAGCGTTTTTTGTTTGTTATCCGTTTGTTAAAGAAGGTGGAATGTGCTGATCTTTTCGATCCTTCACCACCAAGGTTGTTGTGGGCACTTTCGAATGAAGACCAAACACCATGTCGTGTCCCACGCACAGCCCCACCACCAAATTCATTTGCGACTGATTGTCGCTTAAAAACTGAGCCTGAGCAGCAGGATTACACAACATGCCCTTTGCGTTAGGAACCAACGTTTCCTTTTGCCATTTACCAATTTTGCAGTTTACGTGAGTCGTCTCCAGTCCCTTCTCTTGCAAAATCGATTCAAGCAGCACAGCTTGTTTTTCGAATCGGACACAATTGGCAATGCCAATTTTCGAGTAATTCATTTGTTTGGCAAATGTTACCAACTCATCAATTCGCTCAGCACCCGGAAGATAGGATTTATCGGCCACCAACATCATTTTACGCTCCTGCTCAGAATACAAATCAAGGTTGTTCATTTTTTTTAGTATCGAATTAGATAAAAAGATCTACCAGAATGATATTCATAGATAGGATATTCGTTGTAGTTTCATCAACCCAAACAACCCAGAAAGGGCTGTAAGATTTGTTGGCAAAATAATTAGCTGCACTTTTTTTTCGGTTGCCAAGTGTTGTAATTTCATGCCTAATTCGTGTCCCATAAATTGCGTAACGCCCAGCTCACCAGTCAACCAATTAAAAACCCCTTTACCAGCGCCTTGTTTAGAGGAGGCGAACTCGTTTTCAACAAATTGCATATCGCCAGTTGCCCTATTTAAGATGCAGAAAAACCCGCTACGAGCAAAACGCATGGAAATCGCAGCGTTTTCAGATGCTGACTCAACGGGAATTGCTGCTATCATTGCTCTCCTCCCATTGTTGTAAGATCTGAGTGTCCACAAATAACACATCCATTGATTTCAGCTTTAGTTGGATTATTAAACACGCCTTCGCATTTTAAACAAGTAATCCACTGCTCGCTAAACAAGGCAGTACCGCCTTCGATAATCACTGGTAAAACTTCGGTTAGTGCGGTTGCTATTTTTAGGCGAGCGCGCTCATAAATTCGTGTTAATGTGGGTCGAGACACATTCATGCACTCGGCAGCCTTTAGTTGTGAGAGATGTTCGTAATCGAGCAAACGGATTGCCTCGTACTCTTCGATGTTCATAACAATGGATTTAGTCGCATCGCCATAAAATCCAACGGGTGTAAAACCCTTAATTCGCGGTGGTTTTTGAACAACTGTAGCTAAACGTGGACGAGGCATATCAAATTTATTTCGACACAAATATATTGAACATTTGTTCGATACGCAAACAAGCGCATCTAATATTTTATCCAAACTCATCACAAAACCAACGTGAGAAAATTATCTTTGTCGATGAAAAAATAAAGAAAACCACCATTTCGAAAACAATTTATAAAAGCAATGGTATGTTTGTGTAAAATAAAGTAGTCGCACAATTGCAATGGTGCGGTTATGCGAAAAACGTATTGAGGCATAGCCTAATTTGATAAATTCGACTCAGGCACAGTCCATAGCCGAACTTAAGTAAAATACAATGAAGCAACTAAACGATACACACAAAAAACCCATCACGCTTGGCGGATTAAAAGAAGCTTGGCAGTTATATAAATATATGCGACCCTATCGAACCGAATATCTTATCGGGATATTTTTTTTATTGGGAAGCAGCTTGGCTAATTTGGCGTTTCCGAAGCTATTGGGCGAATTAGTTAATGCCGGAGCTGGTAATCCATCGGCTATTCACATTAATAAAGTTGCCTTAATTCTAGCTGGATTGCTCATTATTCAATCGGTATTCTCATACTTTAGAACCGTGCTATTTGTTAATGTTACCGAAAAAACATTGGCCGACATTCGACAAGAAACCTACAATCACTTAATAAAACTGCCCATCACCTTTTTCGAGCAACATAGGGTTGGTGAGCTCAACAGCCGTTTATCATCCGATATATCGTTGCTTCAAGAAACGTTAACCTCGACCTTGGCAGAGTTTATCCGACAAATCATCATCATTATTGGCGGTATTGCATTATTAGCTTACACGTCGATAGAACTCACCATTTTTATGCTCGCCATATTGCCTGCCGTGGTTTTAGCTGCTGTGTTTTTTGGTCGATTTATACGTGGTTACTCAAAAAAAGCACAAACCGAAATAGCCAATTCCAACGTAATTGTAGAAGAGACATTACAAGGCATACAAAGTGTAAAATCGTTCACCAACGAGCTGTTTGAGATAACCCGCTATAAAGAAAAATCGCTTTCGATTGCTCAAATAGGTATTAAGGGAGGAAAGTATCGAGGTGCTTTTGCATCGTTCCTTATTTTTGGGCTATTTGGATCGCTAGTTGCCGTTATTTGGAAAGGCTCGCTGCTATTGGCCGCCGGCGAAATGAATTCGGGCGATCTCTTTTCATTTGTGCTTTACTCGGGATTTATAGGAGGGACTATTGGCGGGATGGCCTCTATATTTGCACAAATGCAGCGTTTTTTGGGCGCGACCGAAGATTTATTTGCTTTGTTTCATCAAAAAGAAGAACTTATTGTTATTGATGATTCACAAACCAGCTACCCTCCATTTAAAGGAGGGATTACCTTTAATAATTTAAACTTTGCCTATCCATCGCGACCCGATTCGGCCGTATTAAAAAACATCAACTTCACCATCGCGCCCAATCAACAAGTGGCTTTAGTTGGTTCGAGCGGTGCTGGCAAATCGACCATTACCGCACTTCTACTTCAACTCTACCCAACTGATACAGGATCGATTTTAATTGATGATATTGAAATCAACAACATATCGCTCACCCATCTGCGCAGTCAAATTGGTATTGTACCTCAGGAGTGTTACTTGTTTGGAGGCACTATTAAAGAAAATATTGCCTATGGCAAACCTGGTGCAACTGACGACGAGATAATTGAAACGGCCAAACATGCTAACGCATGGGAATTTATTGAGCATTTACCCGATGGATTAAACACTTTAGTTGGTGAACGCGGCACACAACTATCGGGAGGACAACGCCAGCGTATCGCCATAGCGCGCGCCTTGCTTAAAAACCCTCGTATTTTAATACTCGATGAAGCTACATCGGCACTCGATTCAACATCGGAAAAGCTGGTACAAGAAGCACTCACCAAACTTATGAAAGGACGCACCACACTGGTTATTGCCCATCGTTTATCGACCATCAGACACGCCGATTTAATTATGGTGATCGACAAAGGCGTATTGGTTGAAACCGGAACGCACAAGGCATTGATAGAGAAAGAAAATGGGATCTATCGAAACCTGAGTCAACTACAAGGGATTTTTGCAGAATAACCACTTTTAACTATTTTTGAACACCCAAAAAACCTAAAGTCATGAAATTCACCCGCGACGATTACAACCGACGAATAGTTGATTTAGATGGAAAGATACCCGATAATGAACCCGTATTTTTGCTTCGTGCACAAGACAAATTCTCGAGCGTAACCCTTAAGAAATACTGCGACTTTTTAGAAGTGGAGGGCAAAGCCACCAACAACCAAGCCTTGTTGGATATGGCCATTGAACTGCGCGCACATGCACACGCCATGTTGCTGTGGAAATACTCGCATGTTCCCGATAAACCATCAATCTAAATTCATTCACTTATTAAAACAGATGGATTTTGCATCATCGTAAAACCTTTTTAGTTGTTTGGCGGTTATACCGATCATCAAACAATTCATCACTATAGCCAGAAAAAATGTTCAAGATTTTTAAAAACATCGACAAAAAAAACTACCGTCCCGTTTATGGCGGATTAGATATATTTAAATACATAGGGCCTGGCCTTTTAGTCACCGTGGGATTTATCGATCCGGGTAATTGGGCTTCGAACCTAGCAGCTGGAGCCGATTATGGCTACGCACTTTTATGGATGGTGACGTTATCGACCATTATGCTCATACTGTTGCAGCACAACGT